>NZ_RZOL01000109.1:0-16026 GCF_004022985.1 Mesorhizobium sp. M7A.F.Ca.ET.027.02.1.1
GCCGCAAGGTGGTCGAGCGCGTCGGAAAGCTGCGCCCGGGCGACCGGCGTCAACGGGTCGACGGCACGCGCCTCCCACCACATGCCGAGCGGTGCGCGCGGCAGGATGAAGGCCACGGCGGACGCAGAAAGCCGCGACAGCACATGCGACTGCATCTCTTCGGGCGATTGGCCGCGGCCGTGGACGAAGACGCAAATCGCCTTCGCCTCCGGACCTCTTGGCCCAAGCCGGAGCGGACCGCTGCCTGAACTCACGCGAAATCCGCCTCTTCCAGGCCGGCCTGCAATTCACTCTCGCGGTCCTTGAACCATGGCGGGAAGACCAGCGTCTTGCCTATCTGGCCCGGGGGCTCGTCCTTGGCCCAGCCTTCGGGCGTGGTCCAGGCAATTTCGAACAGCGCGCCTCCGGGGGAGCGGACATAGCAGGACTTGAAGTAGTTGCGGTCCTTCTGCTCCGAGATATCGGTGAAGCCGAGGCCCTCTATATGGGCGCGCAGTTTCAACTGGTTCTCTTCGTCGCCGGTGTTGAGGGCGAGGTGGTGGATCGTGCCGCCCGCCAGCGTCCAGGTGCCCTGCGGGCTGTCGCGGTCGACAATGACCTCCACGCGCTGAGCGACGCCGGCCGCGTCGGGCACGCGGAACACCAGCCCTTCGTGGTCGTCGGCCTCTTTCTCCATCGGCAATGCGATGGTCAGGAAGTCGTCCATGGCGGTGCGGTCCATCACCGCCACCACGGCGCCGTAGATTCCCTTGATGCCGTGGGCCTTGCCGATGCCCTGCGTTTCGTTGGCGATGGGCGCGCGTGGATCCCTGTCGCTTTCCACCAGCTCATGCGGGATACCGCAGGGATGTGCGAAAGCCGCACGGTCGGCGCCAAAACGGGTGATCTTGATGGCCTCGATGCCACGCGCATTCAACCGGTCGACCCAGAAATCCGCGGCCCCCTTGGGGATCGACTGCATGATGGTACGCGACTGGTTGGATCCGCGTCGGCCATAGACGCCTGGCTTGCGGAACGGGAAGGTGGTGATGATCGTCGAGGCATCGCCGTTGGGCGAGCCGTAATAGAGGTGATAGACCGGGATGACGCCATCGAACAAGACGGTGCGCTTGACCGAATGCAGGCCCAGTGCCTTGGTATAGAAATCAAAATCTTCCTGAGCGCTGTCCGTCGAGAGCGTCAAATGGTGGTAGCCGCTGACACGTGCCATCGGTCATCTCCTCCCAGAGGTTTCGGTTTCGCCCCGCCGCTGCGGGCAGAGCACGAGGTTGAGGTCGAGCGCGTGCTTCCGTTTTCCTCCGTTGGGCGGCAGCGCGCGGAACTCGGCCATGAGTTCGGGTTTGACCCCGAAGATGGCATCCCGGCCGATCGCGGGGTCCGACCGGTCGAAGATGTGGGTCGTCAGCGTTTCGAAGCCCTCCGCCGAGACGCGAAAATGGATGTGGGCCGGCCGCTCGAGGCCAAGGCCAAGTGCCGACATCAATTGGCCGACTGGGCCGTCCGACGGCAGCGTGTAGCCCTTCGGCTTCACCGTCGTGAAGCGGAACCGCCCTTGCGGATCGGTACGGAAGCGTCCGCGCAGATTGAATTCAGGCTGCCTATCAGGTTCCTGGTTCTCGTAGAGACCCTCGGCATTGGCCTGCCAGATCTCGACCATCGAATCGCCGATCCCCGCGCCGTCGAGCGCGACGATCCGGCCGGCAACTTCCAGCGGCTCACCCTTGTGATCGCGCGAAATGTTCGCGCCGAGCGGCATCTCCCGCACGTCGGCCCGGTAGAAGGGGCCGGCCAGGGTGTTTGGGGTCGCCCCAACAGGGCGCGGGCTGTTCTGATCCTCGATCAGCGAAGACACGCCCAGGACGTCGGCGAACAGCACCCATTCCTGGCGCCGCGCATCGGCGTAGTGGCCAACCTCGGTCAGAAAATCGATCGCCTGCCGGAATTCCTCGCCGGAGGGCCGCAACTCGACGATCAGCGCGTGCAAACCGTCGACGGCTGCCTGTGCCGCCGCCGCCAGGCGGGACTGGCCCATTGCCGTCAGGCGCCGTGAGAATTCCTCGGCCTGTGTCGAGATCGCCTTGGGGAATTCATCTCGCTTCGGGTCGTGCTGGCCGTGCATCCCGCCGGGGCCTCCCTTCCCCTTGCCAAGCGGGATAGCACGGCCTGACGCGATGCTTGATGAGATGTGGCGTCCCTTGTATAGCGTTTTGCTATGAAGCTGAACGAGCGCCACCTCATGCAGCTCGCCGCGGTGCTGGATGCAGGCGGCGTGTCGGAAGGAGCCGCTATGCTGGGCCTGACCCAGCCGGCAGTCAGCCGATCGCTGGCCATGCTGGAGGCACGGGTGGGCGAGCCGCTTTTCCTCAAGGGCCGCCGGCCGCTGCAGGCGACACCGCTCGGCTTCCAGCTGGCGGCGCAGGGCCGCACGATCATCACCGCGTCGCGCAAGGCGTCGGATGCGGTGCAGGGCTTCATGAAAGGCACCAAGGGCGTCGTCCGTGTCGGCGGTGTGCCTTTCTTCATGGATGCGATGATCAGCCGGATGATCGGAGAATTCCAGAAGCTCGAGCCCGAGGTCACCGTCCAGCAAAGCTACATGAACCTGCCCGAGATGGTCGCGGCGCTGGAGAGCAACCAGATCGATCTCGGGATCGTGCCGATCGGCGTGCTCGACCTGGGACCCGGCTTCGAATTCACGGAAATCCTGCCCGGACGCAACGTCGTGGCTTGCCGGCCCGACCATCCCCTGCTGCGAAATCGCCGCCTCAGGGCGCATGACCTGACCAGCTTTCCCTGGGTTGCCCCGCTACCCGGTTCTCCGCTGATGTCGGACCTGCAGATGATCCTGATGAGCATCGGCATGTCGGACCTCAACGTCCGCTATTCGGGAGGCTCGCTGATGAGCGTGATCAACTTCCTTGCCGAAACCGATGCGCTGGCGGTGCTGCCGTTCTCCGTGGTCTTCGCGCAGCGCAAGGAAAACCGGGTGACGGTGCTACCCTATGAAATTCCGCAGCCCAGCCGCTCGCTTGGAATCCTGCGCCGGGTCAGCGGGCCACGCTCGCCCGCGGCAGAGCGCTTCGCCGGCCACGTCACGACCGCCTTCGAGAATCTGAAGCACATCATCAAACGGCACGAGAATGCCGTCGTCTGGGGGCGGTAATCCAGCCTCGCTATTCGAATGATGCGGTGGCGTCACATAACGCGCATGTTTCCTCCAGCCGGAGGCGCTTCATCCCCGCGTCGCCGGTTAGGCTCGACGGCCGCCCGCCCCCAAAAGCCGTCGGGCCGCCAGAAATCCCGATATCCTATTGGCTCACCCTCCTCCACCTCGCCATCACTGCGTAAACGCCTTGGACATCTGATCCACAAAGGGTTTCAACAGATAAGACCAGACATTGCGTTCATCGGTGCGGATATGAACCTCGGCGGGCATGCCTGGCCTCAGCACCTTCGCTTCCGTCAGGCAGTTCGATTTGCTTTCAACCTTGATACGCGCCGAGAAATAGGAAAGCTGACGTTGCGGATCTTTAATCAGATCTGCCGAGATGTGTTTCACTGACCCTTGGCAGACCGGAGTGGTTCCCACGTCGAACGCCGGAAAACGGATCGATACCGGCTGCCCCGGGCGGACGTCGTCGACCCGCGACGGCGGGATCAGCGCGTCCACCACAAGATCATCGGCATCAGGTACAATGGTCATGAGCATCTCGCCAGGCGCGATAACGCCGCCGACGGTATGGACAGCCGATTCCTGTATCGTTCCGGACTGCGGCGCGCGGATCGTTGTCTTGGTCAATTCATCCTGGGCCACAATCCTCCGTTCGTTGAGTTCGGTCTGCTTGGCTTCCGTCTCGCGGAGTTCGGTCGTCACGTCAGTGCGCCTTTGGTCATCCAGTTGCAGCATCTGCAACCCCGTTTCGCTGATGCGCGCCTGCGCTTCAGCTACTGCTGCAGCGAGGCGCCCCGATTCTCCCCTGGCCCGGGTGGCATCCAGCTTGATGTTGCTTAGCCTCTCCTTGGAGACGAGTTTTTTGGCGTAGAGGGAATCAACGTCCGCGAAATCCTTGTTCAGCAGAGCAACCGATTCATCCACCGCGCTCTGTTGCGCCTTAAGGCCGTCGATCTGACGTTCAAGTTGCTGGGATTGGCTTCTCAACTGTGCCTTCTGTCCAGCCAAAGCCGAAGCGCGCGTTTCAAAGAGGGCGCGCTCGCCATTGACGAGCGCAGCCAGCTCCGGTTGGTTCATTCGCGCCTTCAGGTCGACCGGCAGTTGCATTTCCGCCAGGCCCGTGCGCTCGGCCTCCAACCGGGCGAGGCGGACGGTCGCGCGATCGAGATCCTCGCTGATGATTTGCAGGTTCGCGCGAGTCAGCGTGTCATCCAGCCTGACCAGCACGTCGCCGGCTCGCACATGATCTCCGTCCTGCGCGAAGATCCCGCCCACTGTGCCTCCGGTTTGATGCTGGACCTTCTTGACGTTGGTTTCCACCACCACGGTGGCTGGTGCAACCACAGCGCCGGCGATCTTGGTCAATCCCAGCCATAGACCGCCGCCAAGAACCAGCAGACCGGTAATCGCCAAGCCGAATATCAGGTTGGCCCGTATACCGTCCGACAGATCTGGCGCGCTCACGGCAGGCGGTTTGCTGCCACGAAGGGTCCGAGCATACGACGAGAAGGTGACGAATGTTTCGAGCAGAGCCTCATGCATGCCCGGCAACCCCCGGTATCGGCGCCAAAGAAGATGGCCGAGGTGAAACAGGCGGTGAAGGTCGGAGCACGTTCGCCAAGACCTGCTCGCGCGAGCCAAAGGCATGAACCGTTCCATTCGACATAACCAGTACCTGATCGATGTTGGCGAGTGCCGAAGGACGATGCGCAACGACAATGACGATGCCTCCGCGCTGACGCACTGCCCGTATGGCGCCGGCCAGGGCAGTGTCCCCGTCCACGTCGAGGTTCGAGTTCGGCTCGTCGAGCACGACAAGAAACGGCTCGCCATAAAGTGCTCGGGCGAGACCCACGAGTTGCCTCTGCCCTGCCGACAGGGCCGCTCCGCCCTCGCCGATGCGGGTCTGAAATCCCTGGGGGAGTTGCATTATCATTTTCTCGACGCCGGCTGCTCTTGCCGCCGCAAGGACGCCTTTTGGATCCGTCTTGCCTCGGAACCTCGAAATGTTGTCTGCTACCGTGCCGTCAAACAACTCCACATCCTGCGGCATGTAGCCGATATGGGCGCCGAGCTGTTCCGAGTTCCATTGATCGAGAGAGGCGCCGTCCAATCTCACCGAGCCATGGAGCGGCTTCCACACCCCGACCAACGAACGCACCAAAGTTGTCTTGCCGGAACCGCTTGGGCCGATTACGGCCATCCCAGCGCCTCTCGACAGATGGAAGCTCACATTGACCACGGTTGGCTTTGGCAAGCCGGGCGGCGCAATGGTCAATTGCTCGACCGCAAACCGCGCCTGCGGCCGAGGCAACTCCATTGGCTCGTCCTGGCGGCCGAATGCCGCCATGACCGCTGCCAGCTCGGAATAGCTGCGCCGGGCCGACAGAAAGCCTCTCCAGTTTGCGATCGCAGCATCGACCGGGGCCAAGGCGCGGCCAAGCAAAATGGAAGATGCGATGATCACCCCAGGTGAAGCCTCGCCGCCGATCACCAGGTAAGCGCCGAGACCGAGAACACAGGACTGCAACGCCATCCGCAGGGCCTTCGACAGCGAACTGGCGCCACCAACGACGTCCGAGAGACGTTCCTGCTGGGCGAGATAGGTTCTGCTGACGTCGCTCCAGCGTCGAGCCAGTCGACCAGAAAGCCCCATTGCGTGAACGACTTCGGCGTTGCGGCGGCCGGAATCGGCAAGCGCCCGCTGCGACAGCAGCTCCTCCGAGGCACGCGCGGCGGGGCCTCGGCTAAACACTTCCGCAATCGCTGTCAGGAGGACCACGGCGATCGCACCGACCGTCGCCAGCAGGCCGAGCGAAGGATGGAGCAAATAAATGATCAGCAGATAAAAGGGGATCCACGGGGCGTCGAAGATAACCGTCGGTCCCGTTCCGGAAAGAAAGCCGCGCAGTCGGTCGAGATCGTGCAAAGGCTGCAGACGGTCCGCATCACGCCCTGCCTTGAGCGGCAGGGACAGGGAGATGGAGAACACCTTTTGCTGCAAATTCCTATAGAGACGGCTGCCGATGCGGACCAACACGCGAAGCCGCACGAAATCCAGAAGCCCATAGACCGCATACAGACCCAGCATTCCGATCGTGAACCCCACCAGGGTGGGAACGCTCTGCGACGGCAGAACGCGATCGTAGATCTGCAACATATAGACCGAACCGGTCAGAGCGAGAATGTTTATCACTGCCGAGAACAGCGCCACGCCAAGCAGCCCAGGCATGCAGGCGAGAATGGCGGAACGTAGCTCGGGAGATCCGGCCCCCGATGTTTTCATGACCAGCGGTCGTTCGCGCGACACTGCCGCGCCGTTACTTCCGTAAGTTGTAATGGCTCAAACCTTTCTTAGTGCGCATAGCAGCCGCTATCCGTCGCCCCCTTATTACGCTCTGCTTACATACGTCGACTTTGAGGAAAATGCAGCGGATTCGTGGCCTGAACCAGCGAAACGCGACCGCCGACGTCTCCCTGTCTGGGGATAACTTCCCGAAAGATGACGATTTTCGCTAAAGGAACTGGTCAGAACGGAGCCGGCAAAAGAGGCGTATGTCCTTGCTCCCAAACACTTTCAAAGGTGCCACGGTCGGCTGAGCAAAATACCTGCTACTGAGCAACAACTTAGATCAATCAAACATTCTATCCCCCTGTGTTTCGTATTTGATTTCATCCTAATGTAGCAATCACCTAAGCAGACGCGGGGCAAGAATCGAATCAACCAAAGGATCATTGGATGACACTCCATTATGCGTCCGGTGGATCAGCCACCGAAGTCGCAACCGCCGGGTTCAACCTTGTCGATGTTCAATATCTCTCGCAGGTCAATGCTTTGCCGGACGGCATGAAAGGCCTCGTCTATCTCGGCGAGCACGACGGCGTCACCTCCTCCTTCATTGAAAAAGTTACACCATTTCTGAACAATCCGAAGGTGTTCGGATTTTTCCTGATGGACGAGCCGGATCCCACCGGCAGGTGGGGCACATATGCAACTGCCGAAAACCTGAAAGCGGAATCGGATTGGATCCATTCCCATTTTCCGGGCGCCAAGACCTTCGTCACCATGATGAATATGGGGTCTCCTACAAATCCGGATTTTTCCAATACCTATAATCCGGCCAATACAGGCATCGACTATTACGGGTTGGACCCGTACCCGGTGCGCGATGACGTGAGCACGGTCGACTACAACATGATCGACAGGGCCGTGGGCGCGGCCGTCAAGTCCGGCATCCCCATCGACAAAATCATTCCGGTCTACCAGACTTTTGGCGGTGGCAACTGGACGACCGACACGGGCGGGAAGCATCAGATGCCGACGCCGGACCAGATGCAAACGATGATAGATCATTGGGCAGCACTGGTTCCGTCGCCTGCCTTCGATTATGCCTATGCCTGGGGCTCGCAGAACGGTGACACAGCTCTGGAAAATTCGCCGGAGTTGCAGGCTTTGTTCCAACAGCACAATCTCCAAAGCACCGGTGGCTCGGCCGCCCCCCCAGTAACCGATCCGATCGATACCACGACCCCGCCTCCAACCGACGTCGCCGCCCCTGCTCCGGCCACGCCTCCGACAGACGCCGCCGCTCCAGTTCCGGCCGCGCCGGCCCCGTCGGACAGCGATCATGTCTTCCATGGCACGCGCGGCGCAGACGTTTTTCACGCGACCACGGGCAATGACAAATATCTCGTCAACAATGCCCATGACAAGGTGATGGAAGCGCCAAGCGGGGGGTTCGACAAGGTCGCGGCCTCGGTGAGTTACGCTCTTACGGCGGGCTCACATATCGAGCAGCTCTCCACTGCCAGCTCTGGGGGCAGGACGGCCATCAACCTGACCGGCAATGAATTCGGCCAAGCCATCTACGGGAATGGCGGCGCCAACAAGATCAATGGTGGCGGTGGCGCCGACAAGATGACCGGATATGGTGGCAATGACACCTACTCCGTCGACAATGCTCACGACAAGGTGGTGGAGCAGAAGGGCAGCGGCATCGATAAAGTCCTCGCCTCTGTGAGTTTCGCCCTATCGGCTGGCTCGCACATCGAACAACTCGCGACCAGCAAGGCGTCCAGCAAGGCCGCGATCGACCTGACGGGCAATGAGTTCGCTCAAACCGTCAAAGGCAACGCCGGCGCCAACAAGATCGACGGCGGCGGTGGAGCCGATACTTTGACGGGCGGCCGCGGCAGTGATGTCTTCGTTTTCAGTACCGCTCTTGGCGACGGAAATGTCGACAGGATCACTGATTTCAACAAAGCCCAGGACAAAATCCACCTCGATCATTCCATCTTTGCCGGTCTCGATCAGGGGGGCCTCTCGTCGGACGCTTTCTTTGCCGGCAAAGCCGCGCATGACAGTTCCGATCACATTGTCTACAACAGTTCGACGGGAGCTCTTTCTTTCGACAGCGACGGCGTCGGAGGCGCAAACCAGATCCATTTCGCGAGCCTCTCTCCGCATCTGTCGATTACCGCATCGTCTTTCCTGGTCACCTGAACCAGCCCAGCGAAGAAATGCTTTAAGAAGTCGGCGAGGCCCCTGGGCCTCGCCGACAGATGTTCCGGATGAGTGGACCAACAGCTGACGTGCCGGTTCCGTCCTGAAGACCGGCCACGCAGGCCGAGGGCCGACTTGACGGCCCAGCGCAACCACGCGTCAAAAATTTTTTGCCATCAGCGAACCGCGGAGCTCAGGCACCGCGCCGCCGCAATTGGACACTCGAAAACCTTGGACAACCAAGGTGTGCAGACCAGCCACCCGTACGGCTCAGGCAAGCACCGCGCTCATCCCGTAAGACACGAGTCACATGAACGCTCCGGCAATCGCGAGGGAATCTCGCCTCGCTGGTCGCCACCCTTCCAAACATCCCTTGTGTCATTCAAACGGACGAGGACAGGCACCTGGTGTCCCCCTAGCGTGCACTCGGGCGGCATGCGCTCAGAGGTGATGAAACCGGGCCATGGCAGCATCGAGAGCCAATCGGCCATGTGCGCTTGGGAGAGGCAGATGAACCCGCACCTGGTCTGCGTGGGAGGCGAGGATCACGCCTTGAGAGTTCCCTTCCTCATCGCGCTGCGAGAGAAAGGCTTTCGCGTTACGGCGGTCTCGAGCGGTTCTCCCGTACCGTTTCTTCGGCATGACATTTCGCATCACAGGTTCTCCTTCGACCGCTTTGCAAGCGGAGGCGGGGAATGGCGCACTCTCCGAACGATGCGCCGCTTGATGCAGGAGCTTCAGCCTGACATCATCCAGAGCTTCGACACCAAGCCAAATCTGTTGACGCCCCTTTCGGTACGGGGAACTGTTCCGGTCATTCGCACCATCAACGGACTGGGGTGGACGTTCTCATCGCTGGAGCCTCGAGCCCTGGCCTTGCGTCCGGTCTATTGCGCACTGCAATGGCTTGCGTCTTCCTGGACGGCAGCGACCGTATTCCAAAATCGCGACGACCAACTGTTCTTCGAGCGCTTTCGGCTGATCGGCCGCGGAAGTTCGCGACTGATACGCAGTTCCGGAATCGATGTCGATGCGTTCGCAACGGTGCGCCATCTCGGGTCCTCAGCAACGAAGATGCGAAAGGACCTCGGCCTTCAGTCCGCCGAAGTGGTGATCTTCGTCGGCCGTTTGACGCGCCAGAAAGGCGTGGCGACCCTTCTCAATGCGATCCCTCGCATCCTGTCCGCAAGGCCCGCGGCGCGGTTTGTGCTCGTCGGCCCACGAGAATCCGAGGGCTCATTCGCAATCGACAAATCGGAGCTCGATCGGCATGCACCTCATGTGCTGGCCTTGGGTCCACGACGCGATGTCGCCGATCTCCTTGGCATGGCCGATGTATTCGCCTTTCCCACTCAGTATCGTGAGGGGGTTCCGCGTGTATTGCTGGAGGCGGGGCTGGCGGGACTGCCCATCGTGGCCTCAAGGATGCCAGGCTGCAGCGACATCGTCGAAGACGGATGGAATGGCTACCTGGTTGCGCCGCATGATGCCGATGCCCTCGCCTCGCGAACGATAGACTTGCTGTCCGACCGCGCGGCGGCCAAGGCGATGGGCGCCCGTTCTGTTGAACTTGTCCGGAGGCAATTTGCCCTGCCACTGGTGGTCGACCAGTACTGCGATCTTTACGACAACACACTCCGCGCGGGGCACATGCGACCGCTCCCTGCCGTTGGGCTTGGAGGCGGCCTCGCAAATCACCGAGGCGGGGCACATCAATGATCCGGGACGCCTTGCTCGCCCTGGGCGTTGCTATGTCCTATGCGACGCAACTAGGCGTTCCGGGATTGCCGCTCGGCTATGGCGAATTGTTCATCGCGATCTGGATCATGCTGGCGATTGGACGAATACTCGCCGGCGGTCGTCTCCAGATCACACCCGCTTTTGTCCAACTGGCGAGCTTCTGGCTGCTCCTGTCGCTCGCTTTGGGGATCGGCACGATCGTCGGTTACCTGACCACCGTTCTTTATCTGACCGGGCTGATGCATGACGTTATGGCCTATGTGTTGCTGGCAAGCTTTACGTGCCTGGCCGCGGCGGAGCCGGACGCCGATCGGCATCTGCGCCGCAGCGCATGGTGCGTGGTCGCGTTTGCCAATGGGGCCTTTGTGATACAGCTTGGTTTGGCTTATGGTGCGATCCACCAGTCCGGCGTCGATCCTTGGTTCTGGGACCGGTTCCGTGGCTGGTCCGAGAACCCGAACCAACTTGCGCTCTATTGCGCGCTTTTTGGCCCACTGGCTTTGCATCTTGCTACGACCACCCGCAACCCATGGGCTCGTTTGCTTGCATTCTCATGCCTGCTCCTGACCTTCTATGTCGGCCGGCTGACGAAGAGCGACACCTATCTCTACACCAGCATCCTGAGCTGCCTCATCTTTATCGGATTGAGGCTTCGTGCATGGATAGCAGCGAGTGGCCGCGCCAGCATGCCCCGCATGGCGGCAATTCTGCTGTTGGCGGGTTCCTTGCCTCTAGCGCTTGCAATGACGCCGTACGCGCTCACCGAAGAGACCAGCGTCGCCAATTTTGCCAAGAACCTCACCAAAGACGAAGGCGGGGAAGGGACCATCGAAACGTTCGAACTCCGGCTCTATTTGTGGCAGGAGGCCGTCGAAAAAGGATTGAAATCCGGGTCGCTGGGACTGGGTCCTGGTCCTCACCTCGAGCGGCCGCCCGTCGCCGACCGTCAATTTCTGCAGCGACCTTTCGAAGCGCACAATACTGTTCTCGACCTTTACCTGCAGGGCGGATTGCTCGCCGTCATCGCGTTGGTCTGGATCGGGGGAGCCGCCATGTGCTTCGCCTGGCGAGGAGGATTCGACGCCCTGCTGGTGCTTGGTGTCTCGACGATAATCTTCAGCATGCCTCACCTGATCATCCGCCATCCAATCGTGTGGTTTTCGCTGGCTTTCTGCCTCGTTGCCGGAAATCCGACCGCACTTCGGCGGCAGCTTGCTGAATCGAGGGTGTCCTAATGTGTGGGATCGCGGGAATTCTATTGGCTTCCGACGCCGCGGACATAAAGCCGCTCGGAGCGATCGGGCGGATGACTGCATCGCTGCGTCACCGGGGGCCGGACGGCCAAGGGCTCTGGATCGACCGCGAAGCTGGAATCGCACTGGGCCACAGGCGGTTGGCAATTGTCGATCTGTCAGCCGCCGGGCACCAGCCGATGCATTCCGCCAGCGGTCGGTACGTGATCACCTTCAACGGTGAGATATACAATTTTCGCGATTTGCGTTGCGAACTCGAGAGTGCGGGCCAAACCTTTCAAGGCGCCAGCGACACCGAAGTGATGCTGTGCGCAATCGAGCATTGGGGGCTTGAGGCCGCCCTCAATCGCTTTGCCGGGATGTTCGTCTTCGCATTGTGGGATCTCAAGACAAGAACCCTGCATCTGGCCCGCGACAGAATGGGCAAAAAGCCCCTCTATGTCGCATCGATCCGAGATGCGCTGGTTTTCGCCTCTGAGCTGAAGGCGATCAATTGCTTTCCGGGCTTTTCTCCCGACCTTGATCTTGATGCCGCCGCGGCAATGCTTTCGACGGGATGGGTACCGGACCATCGCTGTATCTGGCGAAGCGTGTTCAAACTGCCGCCTGGTTCCGTCCTTTCCGTCACGGCGGCGACTTTTGCCGAAGACCGCAGCGCGGACCGTCTTTCCCGATGCGTTCACCGCTGGTGGTCGCTGGCTGACGTCGCTGCCGATGGGCGACGGAACCCCGTCATCGGCACCGACGAAGACCTCATTGACGAACTGGACAACCGGCTTCGGCTGGCTGTGCGGGAACGCATGATCGCCGACGTCCCTTTGGGCGGCTTCCTGTCGGGGGGCATCGACAGCTCAGCCGTGATCGCCTTGATGCAGGCCCAATCCTGCAAGCCGGTTCGCAGCTTCACGATCTCGTTCGCAGAGGGCGGCTTTGATGAAGCTCCATACGCAGCGGCCGTTGCGCGTCATCTGGGTACCGACCACTCCGAACTTCACCTCTCGCCAAGCGCCGCACGTGACGTCATTCCCGAGTTGCCCCAGGTCTGGGATGAACCCTTCGCCGATGAATCGCAAATACCGACCTTGCTTGTTGCCAGGCTCGCTCGTCAGCACGTCACCGTAGCGCTGTCGGGCGACGGTGGTGACGAGTGCTTCGCAGGATACGGCCGCCACTTCATGGCGGAGCGGCTGAAACGGCACCTACGCCTGCCCCGACAACTGCGCCGAACCTTGGCGGCAGGAGCAGGTTTTTTCGCACGCGCCGGACGTGACGATGTCGTTGGCAAACTGCCGCTCTCTGCGAGCGCGAGGCATTTTATCCGGAGCGACCGAATGGAACGCCTCGCCCGGCTGCTCACGGCATCGAATGAAGACGAATTGTTTCAGCGGCTGGCGCGGCCACAGGCTGAAAACCTGGGATCTCAGCGGCCGATCGAACCAACCTACGGCTACGGCGATCCGCCGCTTGACGACCTGCTCTCCCGTCTTCTCTACGATGACATGGCGGGCTACTTGCCTGGCGACATCTTGGTGAAGCTGGACCGTGCCACCATGGCCAACAGCCTTGAGGGTCGGTGTCCTCTCCTTGACCACCGCGTTGTCGAATTCTCCTGGCGGCTGCCATCCAACATGAAAGTTCGTGATGGCGCCGGCAAATGGATCCTTCGCCAATTGCTACGCCGCTATCTCCCGCAGCACCTGATCGAGCGTCCGAAACAAGGCTTCGATGTCCCTATTGCTGGATGGCTGCGGGGTCCGCTGCGCAACTGGGCCACCGATCTTCTCGCCGATATGCGAACCGAAAGCAGTGACGTATTGGACACCGCGAAGATCGACGCCTGCTGGCGCGATCACATTGATGGCCAGAACCGCTCGCGCGAATTGTGGTCCGCGTTGATGTTCCAGGCCTGGCGGAGCAAGGCCAATCGGCAAGCACAGCAAACCGGCCCAACTCATGAACTCGACCTGGCAGGAGTGTAAGATGGTAGGTTCCGCAATCAGCCCGATCCAGCTGCCACGGGTCAATCAACTGCCAGCACCGGTTCTCGAAGGCAGAGTGCACGTGCGGTCATTGCGTGAATATGTCGAGCCGCCCACCGCGTCGCGCCAACTCTTCGTGATTTTGGCAAGGAGAAAATGGTCTATTATTGCTTTCGCTGTGTTGGGCGGCTTGTTGGCGGGGTTGCTGGGAAGCCTTCGACCAGTTCTCTATGAGTCAACAACCCAGCTTATCGTCGACGCCCCCTCGCGCGGTTCACTGCCCGTCGGCGCCCCGTCTTCGCAGGACCTCGTTGATTCAAGCATAGATGACCACATCACGATGCTATCGTCGCAAGATCACCTGCGCCGCGTCATGGCGGCACTACGCAAGACAGGTGCGGCGGAAACCGGACAGGACAATTCCGCTAGCAGGAATTCCCGGCTTGAACCGTCTGCCACCCCTCCCCCAAGGACACGCTCACTTGCCGGCGGTCTACTGGACCGGCTGTGGCCAGGGGCGGACCAGGCAGCCAACAGTCCACAAGCCGAGGATGCCTCCGAGTTGAGAGCTTTGCGGCGAGGCATGCGGGTCGGGCAGGAGCTGCGATCGAGAGTGATCTCCGTCGCTTTCGCCGATGACAGCCCCGCGCGGGCGGCGCTCGTGGCCAACACATTCGCTCAGGTTTATGTCGACACCCTAACGAAGAAAAGGCAGGCATCCGACCAGCAAGAGCTCGATGCAATCACCGCCAGTCTGCCCGGGCTGCAAAATGATCTGCAGGCAGCGGCTGACCGCCTTGAGAAATATCGGCTGAGTCACGGAGCCATCGACCAAGGCTCGGCGGACAATGCAGCCAGGGAACGGGCCGACCTCAGCCAGCAATTGTCGATGTCAAAGGCGGATCTCGCCGCCGTGGAATCTCGGCTACGGTACGTCCAGCAGCTTCGAGAGCAAGGGGCCTCTCTCATCGCCCTGGCCGAAGCTATTGGCGCGCCTGAACTTGCCGACCTTGCGGCTCGACAGGCTCTCGCGCCGGCAGACGAGGAACTCAGAACCACGACGCAAAGCAAGATCGAACAAGGCGTCGACAAGATTGCTGCCGATGCAAACATTTTCCGTGCCCAGATCGCCGCTCTTGAGAGCCGAAAGAACATCCTGGATGCGGTCATGGCCGACACCGCCAGCCGGCTTTCCGGTTTGCGGGCTCTCGAGCCGCAGGTCAGCCTGCTGACCCAGCGATATAACGAACTCCTTGGTCGACAACAGGATTTGACGCGGCGTATCGGAGTTCCCTCGGCTGGAATTTCGATCCTGTCTGCGGCTTGGCCGCCGACTATCCCGCAGACATTGCCAGCCATCTTCCTTGTTCCCCCCGGGATGATCCTATTCGCTATCCTTGGGGCGATGTACGTCACGATGCGCAATCATTTTGACCGGACTTTCCGTGGCGAGGCCGAGGCGGAAGCGGTGCTCAAGGTTCCATGTATGGGGCAGATCCCCGAAGCATGCGGAATGCATGCCAAACAACTGCGAAACCTCGTGCTGGGGGAGCGCAGGTCCGCATATAGCCGCGCCGTGACGTCGTTGCTGATCGCGGCGGCACCAAATGCGCTAAGGGCTCGTTCGTCGTACACGGCGCTTGTCACCTCCAGCGTGCCGCAGGATGGCGGGACCGAACTCGCGTGGAGCCTGGCGCTCGCCGGCACGCGACTGGGCGGTCGAGTCCTGTTGGTCGATCTTGAACGCAAGGGCGTTCAGCTCACGCTCGAGTTCCTGCACCAGTTCAGCGAGCGCAAGAACCGCCATTCCTTCGCTGACTATGTTTGCAATCGCTGCGACCTGGAAGGTGCCGTTGCCAGGCTGCATGAAATCGGGATCGACGTAATGACCGCCGCTCCGTCGGACGACCTGCTGGCGCTGCTATCGTGCGAGGATGGAGGCAAAGTGATGGCGGATCTGCACGCGACCTATCGCATCGTGATCATAAACCTGCCGTCGGCGCTGGGGCGGCCGGAAGCCAAATTTCTGCCCGGATGGGCGGACGTGGTTCTTTTCGCCATCCGGTGGAGGAAAACGCCACGCACCCTCGCTCGCGGGGTGCTGGAACTCCTTCAGGGCAACGGTTCTCTTGCGATACCTGTCGGCAGTGTCCTCACGCGCGTGAATCTGAAGAAACATGCCGGATATCGGCTCGAGGACAGCGCTGACCTCTTGCGCGAGCAAATAGCATGACGGCCACAGGCTCGTCCTTGGGCTACGAACGATCCGGGGGCGGTTCATCCAGGGAGCGGCCAGGACGATTCACGGTGCAGCCTGTCAGCAGAGCGCGTCATTCAGGTGAATGATGGCAAGGTCCGGTGTGCATCGTAGGCTCCGGC
>NZ_RZOL01000010.1:0-41126 GCF_004022985.1 Mesorhizobium sp. M7A.F.Ca.ET.027.02.1.1
GTGCAAAAGCGGCGGATCACCAGGATGGTGATGACCACAATACCTGGCTGAAGAATACCCGCTTCACGCTGAAGACCTGGACCGGCCAGGAGACCGAACTCGGCACCTTGAAGACCTACACCGAGACCCGCTTCAACTTCGGCGACGACAACGCTTTCGAGGACGTCAACGCCGCCCATAACCGGGACGTCTCGCTGAACTTCGCCTGGATCCAGCTTGGTGGTCTGCGCGTCGGTAAGGACGAATCGGCCTTCGACACGTTCGTCGGCTACGCCGGCAACGTCATCAACGACACGCTCGTTCCCTACGGCGATTTCGACACCAACGTCGTCCAGTACTACTTCGATGCTGGCAACGGCTTCTCGGCCGTCGTCTCGCTGGAAGAAGGTAACGCCAATGACACGATCGACAGCTATGTTCCGCATGTCGTCGGTGGTGTGAAGTACACGCAGGGCTGGGGCGCCATCACCGGTGTGGTCGCTTATGACAGCAACTACGAAGAAGTGGCCGGCAAGGTTCGCCTGGATGTGAATGTCTCCAACGAACTCTCGCTGTTCATCATGGGCGGCTACGGCTCGGACGATAACCTCAACGACAACCTCGGCAATCATGTCGACGCCAATGGTCGCGGCTTCTACAAGATGTGGGGTGGCAATTGGGCAGTGTGGGGCGGTGGTACCTACAAGTTCAACGAAAAAACCTCGTTCAACGCTCAGGTGTCTGCTGACGATTGGAAGAACGTCGGTGTTGCCGCGAACATCGCCTATGACGTTGTTCCGGGCTTCACCGTCACGGCCGAAGTCGACTACCTCCACGCAGGCCGATTTGGCGATGTCAACTATGTCAACCCATCGTTCACACCGGCCGACAAGAAGAACAGCATCGGCGGTCTCCTCCGCTTCCAGCGCTCGTTCTAATATATTTCGATTGTCGAAATCGAAACCCGGCGGGCAACCGCCGGGTTTTTTCATGCCGGATTTCCAAGGGACTCGTCAAAATGCAGCTGTACTGCCCGCAGCGGAGCCTCTGCACTTCTTGAATGTTTGGCCAACGGTAGCCTGCCGACGAGGCGGAGCCCTGACAGGTCCGGCAACCAGGGCTATTAGCCAGTCCGGCAGCGCCGGAGGTTCGCGATCAAGCGCTTCGAGCGTCGGCCAGCAGAAAATAGTCGACCAACCGAGCGATTGCGTTTGGTACCATCGGGTGCGAAATCACGCACATCCCTGCGCTTCTTCAGCCTCGATTTCAGCAGTGCCAACGAAACTCGAGGAGACGTGCGCGCATGAGAGGCACACCAGACTCGTTTGAATTACGCGTCCGCCAAGTCGCCCAAAGCATCGATTAGTGGCTGGATCTCGCCTTCATAATTCTTCCACCGCTTGACGGACGATTTGTAGATCGGTTGGCGAACCTGCCAGCGGCTGGGCGTGTTGACCGAACCGTCCCTGTCGAAAAAACGCAGGCATGCATCATCCCAGGGCAGCCCAAGGTAATCTATGAGGCGGCGTGACTGCGCCTCCTGATCCTCGACCAGCGTTTCGTAGCGGTTTTCGAAGATAAGGCCCGGAAAAACCTCGTTCCAATGGCGCATCAGTCGGTCATACTCGCGATAGTACAGACCTAGTATTCGCAAATCAGTATTGTAGCTGTGTCCTTTGTTGAAGCTCTGGACAAAGCAAGAGACGCAATTGTCGATGGCGTCACGGCGACAATGAATGATGCGCGCGTTGGGAAAGAGAAGACCGATAAGGCCGATCATTTCAAAATTGTGCGGCATCTTGTCCACCACGCGAAGCGCGGCAGGCGCCCACTCCCTAAGGTAGGACAGATGCTCTTCCGCCAGTGTTCTGGACAGATCTTGCGTGACCGACATGACCGGCCGGCTCAAATCGCCGGCCGATGAGGTTTTAAGGCCGATTGCATTGGCGACCCGCCTTAATTTGTTAAGCTCGCCTGCCCCTTGAACATCGGGATGGCTGGCGCAGATCTGTTCCGTGAGCGTTGTGCCCGACCGCGGCATACCGACCACGAACACAGGCACTTCGGAAGGATTTCCATAGCCGGCCCTGGCCGCCAGAAAGTCCGGCGTGAAGGTTTCAATCAGGGAGTCGATCCAGCGGCGATACAGATTGATGTCGAAGGTGTAGCCGGAGGCCCGTTTGCCCCTATTGAAATGGTCGAATGCCTCACTGTAGCGCTTGAGGTCGTTCAGTACCTTGCCGGCAGCGTGATGGAGCTTGTAAGCACCGTCCGGATCAAGCTTGGGATTGCCGAGTTCACGCAGGATGGATTGGAGTTCCTCCGGCTCTTCGGTGAATTTTTTCGTCTGTACGAGGTCGTGGTAGGCAGCCGGCACGTCGACGCGACGTCCGATTGCTTCTTTCAGAAAGGCGGCGGCCTCATCCATGCGCCCCAGGCCGCTGAGCGCGCTGGCCAGCCCCGCCCGCACTTTGGGATGATCGCGGTTGATCTTGAGCGCTTTCTCGTAAAGCGGCAAAGCCATGTCGGGTTTGTCAAACTTGGTGTAGGCGCGCCCCAGTGCACAAAGCACTTCGATAAGTCGGGGCTGCAGTTCCAAAGCATACAGCATATGCTTGATGGCTGGCGAGTATTCGCTGACCTTCACATAGGCCTCGCCGAGGCTGAGGTGGTAGTAAGGGTTTTTAGGTTCCTCGCCGACCGCCCGCGCGAAATATCGCAAGGCCATCTCGTCATCGTAACGCTGGTACAGGGTCCCCAGGATGTACAGAGCGAGCGGATGGTTTGGCGTGCGCGCCAGCACCCGAAGGCACAGGTCCTGAGCCTCGTCGAGCCGCTGGGCCTGCTGAAGGGCATAGGCCTGGTTCAGCAGCGCTTCGTCGGCCTGCGCTCGCGATTGAGCGTTTCCTTGGCTCACTGTCAGCTTGAGTATCGGCCCCTTCGCTTTCGGCGCGGGTCCGGGCTTGATGTGCTTTGACCAAGCAGGCGGGAGACGGTTGTTCATGATATCTCGCTAGCAAAAAGAGCCGGATGAATCCAGCGTTACGGATCTGCCCAGCGGCAACTTGCACCGCCCCATCCGGCGCGCTAGCAAGAAGGCCCTTTTCAAGCGAGCTTTCCACCATGCACCAGCGCCCTCCCCTCATGCCACTCATCGCGGCGCTTCCCTCGACGGTGCCGTTTGTCGGCCCCGAAGCGCAGGAGCGCGAGCGTGGCCGCGCTTTCCGCGCCCGGATCGGCGCCAATGAGAGCAGCTTTGGTCCCTCGCCGCGCGTTACCGCCCGGATGGCCGAGATCGCCGGCGACATGTGGATGTATTGCGATCCCGACAATCACGATCTCAAGGTGGCGGTTGCCGGCCATCACGGCCTAGAAGCCGAGAACGTCGTTGTCGGCGAAGGCATAGATGGCCTGCTCAGCCTGGTGGCACGCATGTATGTCGCGCCTGGTGACGCGGTGGTTACGTCGCTCGGCGCTTATCCGACCTTCAACTTCCACATTGCCGGTGTCGGCGGGCGGCTGGTGACAGTCCCTTACGAGAACGACCGGGAAAGCCTGGATGGCCTGCTGGCGGCGGTGCGCAAAGACAAGGCCCCGCTGGTCTATCTCTCCAACCCCGACAATCCAATGGGTAGCTGGTGGGAGGCGAGCGAGATCATCCGCTTCATCGAGGCGCTGCCGCAAACCACCATGCTGGTGCTCGACGAGGCCTATGGCGAACTCGGACCGGCTTCGGCGCTGCCGCCGATCGATATCTCCAGGCCAAACGTCATCCGCATGCGCACCTTCTCGAAGGCGTACGGGCTGGCGGGCATACGCTGCGGCTATGCGATCGCCGAGGCCCAGGTGATCCGCGACTTCGAGAAGATCCGCAACCATTATGGCGTCAGCCGCATGGCGCAGATCGCCGGCGTCGAGGCGCTCGCCGATCAGGACTATCTGCAAAGCGTGGTGGCGCGGGTCGCGGCCGGTCGCCGACGCATCGCCGGCATTGCCGAGGCAAATGGCCTGAAGCCGCTGGCGTCGGCGACCAACTTCGTCACCATCGATTGCGGCGGCGATGGCGCTTTCGCGCTGAAAGTTCTGCAAGGTCTGCTGTCACGCGACGTCTTCATCCGCAAGCCGATGGCGCCACGGCTCGACCGCTGCATTCGCGTCAGCGTCGGCCTCGACCATGAACTCGACATCTTCGCCGATGAACTTCCGGGCGCTTTGGCGGCAGCGCGGGGAAACTAGTATCCGGTTGTAGGCAAGCCAGAATCACAAGGCACGCTACAAATTCATTTCCCAGGTCTGGCCGGTCAGATCCTTGCCGAAGCTGTGGTGGTGCTCCTGCGAGACCAGCCTGAAGCCGGCACGTTCGTAGATCGCGCGCGCGGCGACGAGGATGTCGTTGGTCCACAGCACCAGCTTGGTGTAGCCGCAAGCCCGGGCCTGGTTCACGCATTCCGCGACCAGTCGTTTGCCGATGCCGAGGCCGCGCGCCGACGCCTCGACATGCAGCATTCTCAGCTTGGCCATTTCGTCGTCCTGATGAACCAGGAACACCGCGCCGACCGGCTCACCACCGCGCTCTGCGATCCAGCAGAAATCGCGGCCGGGCACAAAATTGCGAATGAAATCGGCGCCGATCTCGGCGAGCATGGCCTCGAACTCGATCGTCCAGCCATATTCCTCGGCATAGAGTTGGGCCTGGCGCTGCACGACCCAGCCGACATCGCCGACGCGATGCGGCCGCAACGTCACCTCGCTGCTGTCACGGGTGGGATCGCCCAGCAATTCCCCCGCCTTGCGCAAGGCGCTGCGCAGTTCATGCAACCTGTCGTCGGGAACGCTTTCGATCAGCCGCGCCGTGTCCCGATCGGCCGCCGCCTGCAGTCTGGCAAGCGCTGCCTCGCCCCGTGAGGTCAGCGAGAGGACCCTTCGGCGCCGGTCAGCCGGGTCCGTTCTGGCCTCGGTCAGCCCCTGGCCCGCAAACTTGCGCAGGATCCGCGTCAGATAGGCGGCATCGACACGCAACTGTCTTGATATTTCGGAGGCCGCCGGGCCATTCTCCAGCCGAAAAGCCCCAGCCAGGAAACCTCGCTCGCCCGCGATTTCGGCGGAAGCCGGGTTGCTGCGGTGACCCAGTTCGAACAGCACGCGCGCCTCAGTCAAAGTGAATGCACTTTGTGTCAGCGTCTCGTCGAGAAGGCCGACGGTGCGCGTGTAGAAGCGATTGAAGCGCCTGACATCGGCCACCAATGCGTTGCGTTCGTCCAACATCCGCAGCCACTCCTAAGGCAGCCGTATTTTCCAAAATTAGTGGACGGAGTCAATTAAATTTTGAGCCAGAGAGGCCAGCCATTGCGCTCGCGCGCAGTTCCCAGGTTGCATTCCTCACGCCACGCGCCAGATTCAAAACGAGACAGGCTTGGAGAGATTCATGGCTGATCGTCGCAGGGAAGTGCTGACGCGGGTCTACGGCAATGTGCAAGGCGTCGGCTTCAGGGCCTGGGCTCGGGATCAGGCCACGAGCCTTGGCCTTGCGGGCTGGGTCCGCAATGAGGCGGATGGGTCTGTAACGGCCCAGATCGCTGGGCTCGATGAGGCGGTCTCGACAATGATCGAGCGCCTCTGGAAAGGGCCGGCCGGGGCTTCGGTCTCCAGGGTCGACGTCGAGGACCTGGCAACACAACACGTTCTTGTCGGGTTCAGGATCATTGCCTGAGCGCGCCGCCTTGAATTAATCGAACGTTCGTTTTATTATCACTCCACAGAGGAGCTGACATGGCGCGCACGACCGGATCCGATGGCGAAAAGACCGAAGCGACCATCCGTGGGGCGGCGGTCAACCTCATCGCGCGGTTTGGCTACGAAGCAATGTCAATGCGCCAGCTTGCCGCCGAGGTCGGCGTCCAGGCGGCCGCGCTCTACCGCTATTTTCCAACCAAGGAAGAGCTTCTGTTCACGCTGATGCGCGAGCACATGGAGGGTCTGGCCACAGCATGGGAAGCAGCCCGCCCGGCGGACGCAGATTCGGCGCAACTGCTCTCGGCCTATGTGCGCAATCACATCGCCTTTCATATCGAGCGACGGCACGCCACGCATGTGTCGAACATGGAATTGCGCAGCCTGTCGCCCGAACGGCTGACGCAGATCCTGCGCATGCGCACTGCCTACGAAAAGGAACTGCGCACTATTTTACGCGATGGTGCCGAGACGGGCACCTTCAGCATCGACGACACCGGGCTGACGGCGATGGCGCTGATCCAGATGATGACCGGCGTCATCGTCTGGTTTCGGCCGGGCGAGCGGCTATCGATCGCCGAAGTCACGGCGACATATCTTTCAATGACAATGCGCCTGGTTGGCGCGAGGATCGGTACCTACAGCGCCGCGCGTCCCTTCGGACGCGCAAAGGACGCTGTAGCATTTTGATTTTGCGCATGACCCCGAAAATCAAAGTCGATTTTCGGGGTCATGCGCGGGGAGGAACGGCATGTACACGAACACACTCAGCTTCGGGCATGACGAGGAGATCGAGGCGCTGCGCGACTTGGTGCGGCGCTTCGCCCAGGACCGGATCGCTCCGATCGCCGCCGACATCGATCGCTCGAACGAATTTCCGGCGCATCTGTGGGGTGAACTCGGTGCGCTCGGCCTGCTCGGCATCACGGCCGATCCCGATTTCGGCGGCAGCGGCATGGGCTATCTCGCGCATGTGATCGCCGTCGAGGAAATCTCGCGCGCTTCGGCCTCGGTCGGCCTCTCCTATGGTGCTCATTCCAATCTCTGCGTCAACCAGATCAACCGCTGGGGAACGCCAGCGCAGAAGGGAAAATTCCTGCCGCCACTGTGCTCGGGCGAGCGGGTCGGCGCGCTGGCGATGTCGGAACCCGGCGCCGGCTCGGACGTCGTCTCGCTCAAGCTGCGTGCCGAAAAGCGCAACGACCGCTACGTGCTCAACGGCACCAAGATGTGGATCACCAACGGGCCTGACGCCGAGACCCTGGTCGTCTACGCCAAGACCGACCCGGACCTGAAATCGCGCGGCATCACCGCCTTCATCGTCGAGAAAGCGATGGCCGGGTTTTCCGTGGCGCAAAAGCTCGACAAGCTCGGCATGCGCGGCTCCAATACCGGCGAACTGGTTTTTTCGGATGTCGAAGTGCCGTTCGAAAACGTGCTGCACGAGGAGGGCCGTGGCGTCGAGGTGCTGATGTCGGGCCTCGACTATGAGCGCACCGTGCTTGCCGGCGGCCCGATCGGCCTGATGGCGGCATGCCTCGACGTGGCGATCCCCTACGTGCATGAGCGCAAGCAGTTCGGCCAGGCGATCGGCGAGTTCCAGCTGGTGCAAGGCAAGCTGGCCGACATGTACACGGTGATGAATGCCGCGCGCGCCTATGTCTATGCCGTTGCCGCCGCCTGCGACCGCGGCCAGACGACACGCAAGGACGCCGCCGGCTGCGTGCTGTTTGCCGCCGAGAAGGCGACGCTGATGGCCCTCGACGCCATCCAGCTGCTTGGCGGCAATGGCTATATCAACGACTATCCGACCGGCCGCCTGCTGCGCGACGCCAAGCTCTACGAGATCGGCGCCGGCACCAGCGAAATCCGTCGCTGGCTGATCGGGCGCGAGATCATGGCCGAGGGGGTGTAGGTATGGCCACATTGCAAACCCAGATCTCTCCTTCCTCCGAGGCATTCCGCGCCAATGCCGAGCGCATGCGGGCGCTGGTCGCCGACATTGCGGAGAAGGCGGCGGCCGTCGAGCGCGGCGGCTCGGAGGAAGCGCGCGAGCGGCATGTTTCGCGCGGCAAGCTGTTGCCGCGGGAGCGTCTCGCCCAGTTGCTCGACACCGGCTCGCCCTTCCTCGAGATCGGCCAGTTCGCGGCATGGTCGATGTACGGCGAGGAGATCTCTTCGGCCGGCATGATCGCCGGCATCGGCCGCGTCGAAGGCACCGAAGTCATGGTCGTCGTCAACGACGCCACGGTGAAGGGCGGCACCTACTATCCGCTGACCGTGAAGAAGCATTTGCGGGCGCAGGAGATCGCGCTGCAGAACAATCTGCCTTGCATCTACCTCGTCGACAGCGGCGGCGCCAACCTGCCCAACCAGGACGAGGTGTTTCCCGACCGTGAGCATTTCGGCCGCATCTTCTACAACCAGGCCAACATGTCCGCCGCAGGCATTCCGCAGATCGCCTGCGTCATGGGTTCCTGCACGGCGGGCGGAGCGTATGTGCCGGCGATGTCCGACGAGACGATCATGGTGCGCAACCAGGCGACCATCTTCCTCGGCGGTCCGCCGCTGGTGAAGGCGGCCACTGGTGAAGACGTCAGCGCCGAGGATCTCGGCGGCGCCGATGTGCACACGCGGCTTTCCGGTGTTGCCGACCACTATGCACTCGACGACGACCATGCGCTCGCCATTTGCCGACGCATCGTCAAAAACCTGAATCGGAACAAGACTGTAAGTCTGAACTTACAGAAATCGATTCCGCCGCTTCATCCCGCGGATGAACTGTACGGCATCGTGCCTACCGACCTGCGCCAGCCCTATGACGTCCGCGAGGTGATCGCGCGCATCGTCGACGGTTCCGAATTCGACGAGTTCAAGCAGAACTACGGCACCACGCTGATCACCGGCTTTGCCCATCTGCATGGCATGCCGGTCGGCATCATCGCCAACAACGGCGTGCTGTTTTCCGAAAGCGCTGTGAAGGGCGCGCACTTCATCGAGCTGTGCTGCCAGCGTAAGATCCCGCTTGTCTTCCTGCAGAACATCACCGGCTTCATGGTCGGTCGAAAATATGAAGCAGGCGGCATCGCCAAGGACGGCGCCAAGCTGGTGATGGCGGTCGCCACCGCCAGGGTGCCGAAGATGACTGTCATCATCGGCGGTTCGTTCGGCGCCGGCAATTACGGCATGTGCGGCCGCGCCTATTCGCCGCGCTTCCTGTGGATGTGGCCGAACGCCCGCATCTCGGTGATGGGCGGCGAGCAGGCGGCAACGGTGCTTGCCATGGTCAAGCGCGAAGGCATCGAGCGCAAGGGCGGAGAATGGAGCGCCGAGGAAGAGGCGAAATTCAAGAAGCCGATCCTGATGAAATACGAGCATGAGGGCCATCCGCTCTATTCGTCCGCACGCCTCTGGGACGACGGCATTATCGACCCTGCGAAGACGCGCGACGTGCTGGCGCTCAGCCTGTCCGCTGCGCTCAACGCCGAAATCGAGGACACGCGCTTTGGCGTGTTTCGGATGTGAGAATGGACGGTCAACTTCGACGGCCAAACGGCGGAACTATAGCGGCAGGCCGTTGCTGCCGTGCGAAAAGGCTGAACTGTATGGGCCAATCGATTCATCAGCATAAGCGGCTTCGATTCTCAAACAGTGAACTGGCGGCGAGGCAAAATATTCGCTACTGCTTATCCAGCATGGGGCAATGGGGACGGGCTGAAAATGAAACTGAAATATTGCCAGGGAACGGCTGCTTCGATACTTTCTGTATTTCTAATATTAACAGCGACCGACGCCGGCTCGGCGGAATCGCTCGCAGGACGCAAGGGAGACGTGCGTTTTCCGCCGACCTTGGGTTCGGGCGAATGCAACGTTGCCTACAAGGGTTATGTCGCGGCGAGCGGTCATTCGGCCTACGCTACAACCTTTTATTCGCGTGTCGTCGACCTCTACATTGTCTGCGGGACGAAGCTCAACGCGCCGTCCCAGAAGGCGGCGGAAGAGACGGCGCTGCGCAATTGCCAAGCCGGCTTGACACGGTGGAAGCTCAAGACCGCGAGTGGCGGCTGCGCAATCTCGTCATCGAAATAAGCAACCAGCCGAGACTTTTTTGCGAATGGGGGAAGCAGTATGAAATCCTGGACCTGCAAAGGAGCAGCCACCTCTATAGTGGCAGGCTTGCTGATCGTGGCGGCCCCCACCGCCGCCATGGCCGGATCGCTGGCAGGCAGCAAGGGCGACGTGCGCTACCCAGTGACCATCCCTATAGGAACCACCGGGGGCTGCGGGAAGGCTTACGCAGCGTATCTCGCAGCCGCAGGCCATTCGGCTTTCGCGGCGACGCCAATCGTTCCGGCGACCGAGTACTTCGTTTGCGGCGTGAAGCTGAATGCATCGTCGCAGAAGGCGGCTGCGGAACTGGCACTGAAATCCTGTCAGGCCAGCAAAAGCAAATACAAGGTTACCGTTGCCGGCGCCTGCAGCATCGCCGCGTCCAAATAGGCCGGAAAACGCCCGGTTTTTCTCGTTGGGTAAGACAAGATGAAATCCACGAATTCCAGGCGAACAGCCATGGCGATATTGGCCGGATTGCTGACGGTCGCCGCGTGCGGCGCGGGCATGGCCGGCTCACTCACTGGAAGCGAGGGAGACAAGCGTTTCCCGCCGTACCTGCCGCGAAATCCCAAGGATCCCTGCACCAAGACCTACAAGGCCTATGTCGCGGCCGGTGGCCATTCAGCGTACGCAACCACGCCCTACGCGCGGATAATGTCGTCGTACATAGTTTGCGGCGGTCACCTCAACGCACCATCTCAAAAGAGGGCCGAAGAGTTGGCGATGAAATCCTGTCAGTCAACCCGCGGCCACTACAAGGTCACGACCGGCGGCGCCTGCGAGATCGCTGCCTCCAAATAGGCTGGCGCCTGCCAGAATGGCGCTGCTGCCCGAGGCAAAACCGGGAGGCTCCATGTTCGCCAAGATCCTGATCGCCAATCGCGGTGAGATCGCTTGCCGTGTCATCCGGACGGCGCGCAAGATGGGTGTGCGCACTGTCGCCGTCTATTCGGATGCCGATGCGAGATCCCTGCATGTCGAGATGGCCGACGAGGCGGTGCATATCGGCCCCTCGCCCGTCGGCGAAAGCTATCTGCGCGGTGACAAGATCATCGCCGCGGCCCTGGCAACGGGCGCACAAGCCATTCACCCCGGCTACGGCTTCCTGTCGGAAAATCCCGATTTCGTCGACCAGGTGGTGGCGGCGGGGCTGATTTTCATCGGCCCGTCGGCGGCCTCGATCCGGGCCATGGGGTTGAAGGACGCGGGCAAGCGGCTGATGGAAAAGGCCGGCGTGCCGGTCGTGCCGGGCTACCATGGCGAGGCGCAGGAAATCGTGCTGCTTGCCTCCAAGGCACGCGAGATCGGCTATCCCGTGCTGATCAAGGCGCGCGCCGGCGGCGGCGGCAAGGGCATGCGCCGGGTCGAGCATCCCGATGAGTTTTCCGAGGCGTTGTCCAGCGCGCGGCGCGAGGCGAAAGCCGCGTTCGGCGACGACCGCGTGCTGGTCGAAAAATATGTCGACAAGCCGCGCCATATCGAGGTGCAGGTGTTCGGCGACAATTTCGGCAATGTGGTGCATCTCTACGAGCGCGACTGCTCGGCGCAGCGCCGCCACCAGAAGGTGATCGAGGAATCGCCCGCGCCCGGCATGACCGAGGCTTTGCGTAAGGCGATGACGGATGCGGCGGTGAAGGCCGCCAAGGCGATCAATTATTCAGGCGCCGGCACCATCGAGTTCATCGTCGATGCCTCGCAGGGCCTGAAAGCCGACCGCTTCTGGTTCATGGAGATGAACACCCGCCTGCAGGTCGAACATCCGGTCACCGAAATGGTGACCGGCACCGATCTGGTCGAGTGGCAGTTGCGGGTCGCCAGCGGCGAAAAGCTGCCGAAGACGCAAAGCGAGATCGCGCTCGTCGGCCATGCCTTCGAGGCGCGCATCTATGCCGAGGACGCGACGAAAGGTTTTCTGCCGGCAACGGGCACGCTGCACCATCTGAAATTTCCAGACGCGGCCTCCGAATGCGCCACGATGCGCATAGAGACAGGCGTGCGGGCGGGTGACGCCATCTCGCCCTATTACGACCCGATGATTGCCAAGCTGGTCGTCCACGCCACGGACCGTCAGGGGGCTCTGGGAGCGCTTGGCGCGGCGCTATCCCGGACCGAGATCGCCGGCTCGACGGTCAACACCGCCTTTCTCGCCGCTCTGGCCGCCGATCCGGATTTCGCTGCAGGCGATGTCGACACCAGCCTGATTGGCAGACACCAAGAAACCTTGACGACCGTCCCGCCTTCGAGCGACGAAACCATTGCTGCCGCCGCCCTTGCGGCCTCCGGGGCCGGAGCATCGCCGTCATCCGACGATCCGTGGTCGTCGCTTGTCGGCTATGCCCATTTCCACAGCGTGGCGCGACGCACATGGCTGAAGTTCGGCGAAGACGATATCGCGGCGAAGGTTTCGGTGCGGGCGGACGGACGATTCCAGGTCGCGCTGGACAAACCCTATGGCGACACCAATTCGCATGATTTTCGCGCCACGCCGCGCCTCGCCCGCTGGCCAGGCCATATCACCGTGTTCGAAGGCGCCGTCGGCTACACCTTCGCCGTGCCGGACCCGTTGGCACGGGCCGATGAGGCGGCGGCAAGCACCGGCAGCCTGCGTGCGCCGATGCCGGGATTGGTCAAGCTGGTGCGCGTGGGAAAAGGCGATACGGTGATCAAGGGCCAGCCGCTGCTGATCCTCGAGGCGATGAAGATGGAGCACACCATCGCCGCGCCGCATGACGGCGTGATCGCCGAGATCGCCACAGAGGGCGCACAGGTCACCGACGGAACGGTGCTGGTGCGGTTCGTCGAGGAGCACAACGCCGCGACCACAGCAGTGAGCTGACGGTTCGGAAGGCCACGACAGGGGAAGCAAAAAAATGGCCGGGATGAACCCGGCCATTTCTCTATGCCATCCAGTCGCCAGGGTGGCGATTACTGCGCGATCGGCGCGTATTTGCCGTCATGCCACTGGTTGATGTCGTAGCTGGCATTCTTGAGGTCGCCCTTCTCGTCGAAGGTGACATCACCGACAACGGTGCTGATCGGCGTACCGTTCTTCAACGCTTCGGCAACCTTGGCCGGGTCGTCGCTGCCGGCACGCTTGATGCCTTCGGCGAAAGCCTGGATGGTGGCGTAAGAGAACAGCGTGAAACCCTCCGGCACGAAACCGCCGGCCTTGATCTTCTCGACGGCTGCCTTGGCTTCCGGCTTTGCCTGCGGATCCGACGGGAAGACGAACATGGTGCCCTCGCCGGCCGGGCCGGCAACCTGCCAGAATTCCGGCGAGGCGATGGAGTCCGGCATGATCAGCTGGAACTTCAGGTTCTGTTCCGCCGACTGACGCAGGATCAGGCCGGCTTCAGGATGGTAGCCGCCGAAATAAACAACGTCGGCTTTCAAATCCTTGAGCTTGGTGACGAGAGCCGAATAGTCCTTCTCGCCAGCGTTGATGCCGTCATAATAGACCTCCTTGAGGCCGCCGGCATTCATCGTTGCCCTGACGGCGTCAGCCACGCCCTGTCCGTAGGCGCTCTTGTCATGCAGGACGACGACATTCTTGCCGGCAAACTTCTTGGCGATCCATGGGCCGATGAAGGCGCCCTGCGCATCGTCACGCGTGTAAAGGCGCATGATCGTCGGCCAGCCGGCCTTGGCTGCCGCATCGGTCAGCACCGGGTTTGACGAGGCCGGGCTCATCATCAAGGCGCCGGCTTCGGCATAGACAGCCGAGGCCGGAATGCTGGAACCCGAGCAGGCATGGCCGTCGATGAACTTGACGCCATCGGCGACGACGCGGTTGGCAACCGACACGGCCTGCTTGGGATCGCATTGGTCGTCTTCGATGCTCAGCTTGATCTGACGACCGTCGACACCGCCCGCGGCGTTGATCGCATCGGCGGCAGCCTGTGCGCCCTGCTTGAACTGATCGCCGATGGTGGCGAGCTGTCCTGTCATCGGGCCCACCACCGCAAAGGTGATGTCGTCTGCGAGTGCGACCGGCGTGCTCAACATCAGGCCGAATATGGCCGCGTTCAAAATACTCAATTTTTTCATGATGGTAGAACTCCTCCACTCACGCGCGGCCGCCCCGGCCGCGCTTCTTCCAGAGAGGCCGGACAATTTCACCCTTCATTGAGCCTGTCTAGGCGCATTGGCGCCGCTCGATTGGGCCTGCAAGACGTCATCCACGCAAAAAGCCACGCCAGCCTTGTTCCGGCTGGTCGCGGCTTTTTTGCCCGTCGAGCAATCTCCAGGCGCCCCCGCGCCTAAAAATCCGCTCAGCTTCCCTGTGTCGCGCACGACTGGGCCTTGCGGCCTGCCGCGTTCTTTCCCTTGCCTTCGTGACCGTCTTGCGCGGCCTTCAATTTCGCCGGGTCTGGCCGTCTGTGCGGCCTTGATCCCGGAGCTTCCCTGTCTTCGATGGATCTGTCTGCGATTGGCAGATTTCAGTGCATGGTCATCCATTCGCGGGCTTCGCGCAGCGCCGTGGCGATCTCGACCTTCGACATGGCGGCCGACAGTTCCGAGCGCAGCTCGGCGGCGCGGGCCGAGCCCTTGATTGCGGCGATGTTGAACCATTTGTGGGCGGCAACCACATCGGTCTCGCAATCGCGGCCGGTCGCATACATCATGCCCAGTTCGAAAAGGATGTCGGCCTGAGCAGTTGCTCCCATGGCGCCGAAACCTGCTTCAAGCATTTCAAAACGTGCCATTTCAATCCCCTGTTTTCCGGCCCTGTCAGGCTCCCGAGAGCTGCCTTCTTTCGTCTTGCCGGCTGCTCTTCCGATGCTTTCGAGAATGCCGTGCAGGCTTGAATCCGTCGTTAAATGGCGTGCTTAATTTGAGGAAAACAAAGCTAAAACAAGAGGTAAACGCCGAAATTCGTTAAGGATACAAACCCAGCAATTCAGCCTGCTTGCCTCAAATTTGACGAAAGTTTTCTCGCGCGGGGGCAAGACTTCGCTAACCACGGCAGACAAAGGCGATGCGCCGATCGTTTCATTTCATCGTCGAGGAGGCGCTTTCAGGCGGCTGCAAAATCCCAAAGTCTTCCGCTACGGCACCGCTTTTGTTTTGCCGGGAGCTGGATTAGCTTACGTTTGCGTAAGCGGCAGACCGGCGAGGCGGAGCATCCGGCCGGACATCCACAGGGAGGAAGACATGTTTCGAAAACTGAGCCTGGCCCTTGCGGCCACATTGATCGTGGCGAGTGCGGCATGGGCCGATCCGATCGAAGGCAATTGGAAGACGCAGGCCGGCGAAACCGCGGCCATCGCCGCCGGCAGCTCGTTTTCCATCACGCTCAAGTCCGGGAAATATGCCGGCAAGACCATCGGCTCGCTCAAGGCGACAGGCGACAACAAATATGCCGGCAACATCACCGATCCGGCAAACGACAAGACCTATTCGGGCAAGGCGACATTGTCGGGCAGCTCTCTCAAGATGAGCGGCTGCGTGCTCGGCGGACTGATCTGCAAGAGCCAGACCTGGCACAAGCTCTGATCGACCACCCTTACGACATGAGGACGGGGCCCCAGCGGGCCCCGTTTTCGTTTTGTCGACACATCCTGCACCGGTGATGCTCGATACCCGCCGGCGGCTATCCAAACCGACGCCGGCGCCGTCGAAACCCCGTCAATCATCTTGAACGGCAGATGAACGCCGGCATCAGAGCCGGTTCAGTTGCATCAGGGCATTCTCCGGCGTGTTGAAGGAGACCGACCCGATGCTTGCTCGCCGCTTCACCATCGTCTGCCTGCTGGTGAGCCTGTTTGGAATGTTCTTCGCCATCCTCGTCGCCGAAGCGGGCCGTCCGGCCCGCGCCTGGGACGAAGCCAGTTCCAGAACCTGCCGCCTCGCCTGCCCCACCCATCTTCGCAACTGAACAAAGAACCAAGACCTCGAAAAGAAAAGCTGAAACACCATGAACCGCATCGCCGCCAACGCTCTCAAGACCCTTCGGCTTCTGCCGCGGGCGGCGCTTATCCTGGCGGTTCTGGCCGCTCCGGTTCTGGCCGTGCCGATGATGCGCTCAGATGCCGGCTCGACGATCGACGCACCAGCCCTGAAGAAGTCCGGCGTCGGCTTTGTGCTCCTGGTCAGCCTGCAGCGCGGTTGAAGAAAAACGGCGCGTTGGCCGCCTTCGGTCGCGACACCCCTCCCAAGTGCCGATCCAAGTCTCTATATTGAGCCATGGAAAAGCGAATCTACCCACAAGCCATCGAATCTGTCGTCATGCCGGAGCCTTTTGGCCGGCAAAGCTTTGATAGCGCCGAGAAAGCCGTCAAGGCACTGCAGGCGCTTTACGACCGCAACACCAAATTCCTGCGCGACTCGTTCGCAGAGCTGGCGGCAGCAGGCGGCGACAATGGCAAGCGCTACCGGGCCTTTTATCCGGAGATCGGTGTCACCACCAACTCGTTCACCCAGATCGACTCGCGCCAGGCCTATGGCCATATGCCGACGCCCGGGCATTTTTCCACCACCATCACCCAGCCGGGCCTGTTCGAAAGCTACCTCGTCGAGCAGTTGCGCCTGATCATGCGCAATCATGGGGTTGCGGTCACGGTGTCGGAATCGACCACACCCATCCCGCTGCATTTCGCCTTCCTTGAAGGCACCCATGTCGACGGCGCGACGGCAGAGCGCATCAAGCGGCCGATCCGCGACCTGTTCGACGTGCCGGATCTCGATGGCACCGACGACCAGATCGCCAACGGCACCTTCGAAGTCGCCTTCGGCGAGCCGAGGCCTCTGGCGCCCTTCACGGCGCAGCGCATCGATTATTCGCTGCACCGGCTGTCGCACTATACGGCAACCACGCCGCAGCAGTTCCAGAACTTCGTGCTGTTCACCAATTATCAGTTCTACATCGACGAGTTCGTCGCCCGCGCCCGCGACCTGATGGCCAATGGCGGCGGCGGATACACGGAGTTCGTCGAGCCGGGTAATGTCATCACCAAGAGCGGGCAAAGCGCGCCTAGCGAAGGCGTTGCACCGCCGCGCCTGCCGCAGATGCCGGCCTATCACCTGAAGAAATCGGGACATGGCGGCATCACCATGGTCAATATCGGCGTCGGGCCCTCCAACGCCAAGACCATCACCGACCATATCGCGGTGCTGAGGCCGCATGCCTGGGTGATGCTCGGCCACTGCGCCGGCCTGCGCAACACCCAGGCGCTGGGCGACTATGTGCTGGCGCATGCCTATGTGCGCGAGGACCATGTGTTGGACGACGATCTTCCGGTCTGGGTGCCGATCCCGCCGCTGGCCGAGATCCAGGTGGCGTTGCAGGAAGCCGTCGCCGAAGTCACCGGCCTTTCCGGCTACGACCTGAAGCGCATCATGCGCACCGGCACCGTCGCCACCATCGACAATCGCAACTGGGAACTGCGCGACCAGCGTGGCCCGGTACAGCGTCTGTCGCAATCTCGCGCCATCGCACTCGACATGGAATCGGCGACCATCGCCGCCAATGGCTTCCGCTTCCGCGTTCCCTACGGCACGCTGCTGTGCGTTTCGGACAAACCGTTGCATGGCGAGTTGAAGCTGCCCGGCATGGCGACCGAATTCTACAAGCGCCAGGTGGCGCAGCACCTGACCATCGGCATCAGGGCGATGGAGAAGCTCGCGGAAATGCCGATGGAGCGGTTGCATTCGCGCAAGCTCAGAAGTTTTTCGGAAACGGCGTTCCAGTAGGCCGATGCCACGCATCGAGGCGGCATTTCTCATCTTGATTGGGCCGCATTTCTGCCGATAAGCAGGCGGCATGGAGAGAGCGAGCCTCGGGACATTGCTGATTTCGGTTGCATTCCTGGCAATGCTGGCCTGTTCGATCGCGCTGGTGGCCGGGTTTTTCGGAACGCTGCATCCCGCCTTCGATTCCTTCTCGCATTTCCGCGTCCACCTTGCCGTGCTGATGGCGCTTTGCGCGCTGCCGCTGCTGGCCACGACATTTCGCCTGCAGGCGGCCGTGGCACTGCTTTTTGCCGTGGCGGCCTTCGCCACCACTTCCGGGTCGCTGTCCTTTTCCCGCCTGTGGCCGGTTCAGGCCGCCTATGAAGCCAAGAACGAAGACCGCGCAATCTACAAGCTGCTGCAGATGAACCTGCGCTACGACAATCCGACGCCGAAGAAGGTGCTGTCGCTGATCGGCCGGACCAATCCCGACGTGATCACCCTCGACGAGGTATCGGCGATGTGGGCGACCGAGCTTGGCTATATCAGCAGCGCCTATCCATACCGGATCCTCTGTCCCTATCCCAACGGCATATTCGGCGTCGCGTTGCTCTCGCGGAGGCCCTTTGCCGCGGGCACCGAGGCGCGTTGCGAAAGGCGCGGCGCCATGGCGACAGCGACCGTCGACTTCGGCGGCATCGACGTCGATGTCGCGGCGATCCACCTCAGTTGGCCGTGGCCACGCGAGCAGTACTGGCAGATCGGCGAATTGACGGAGCCGCTTTCCGCGCTCGGCGAGACGGCCATCATGGCGGGCGACTGCAATGCCGCGCCATGGAGTGCCGCCGTGCGGCGGGTCGCGGCGCTTGGCGGGCTGACCGTGATGCCGTCCGCCGGCCCGACCTGGATCCACATCAAGCTGCCGGACTTCCTGCGGCGCTTCGCCGGCCTGCCGATCGACCAGGTTTTCAGCAAGGGCGGCGTGACCATCCATTCCGCGACACGGCTGGAGGACACCGGCTCGGATCACCTTCCGGTCATGGTGGAGTTCTCGCTCAGGCTGAACCAGCAAAAGCCGCTCGATGAACATGAAACCGCGACCGCGGCCATAAGCCAGACCGGCAAGACGCCAGGCTGAAGGATCAGGGCCTGACCAAAGCGATGACGAGATGCTGGACATGGCCGCCATCGCGATGCTCGCGCGCATCGAAAGCGAGCTGCTTGGCCTCATATGCGGCATTGGTGGCCTTGATACGTCGCTGTGCCTCGCGACGTGTCTTGTAGCAGAACCGGTCGTCGGCAATCCTGAGGCCGGAGATCGATCTTTCCGTGGCCTGCATCATCTCCCTGGCGATACGGCCATGGGTTTCCTCATGGGCGCGGACGCCGGCGAAGAACCGCGTCCATCGCTTCCGGAGCGTCGGCGTGGTGGCCGAGGCGACACGCGGAAACGTATAGAAGAGATTGAGCGTGCCGTTGGCGCGCCGCAAGCGGCAAACGCCATTGTCCTGGCTGGTGTCAAGGTCCCAATCCACTGCGTAGCCGGTCAACGCGATGGCGTGCGTCATGAAGCCGTGCTTCGGCCCCTTGCGGTCCATAGCCTGCATCAGCGCCAGCCCCGTGGTCCCGGTGATGTCGTAGGTCCGCGTCTTGACCACCACCCTGGTGCCGGCCGAGGCCGCCGAAGCCAAACCGAACAGCGCACCGATCGCCACAAGGCATGCCAGAACCGCCAGGCGCATTGGCCATCTCCTTATCGTCAAGGAATGGAACCATAAGCGCGCGGCAGTTTCAACAGTCCTAATGTTTCACATGCGACGGGAGACCCGAGCCGTCGTCGGGTCCTTTGCACGCTGTGGCCGGCGCGGGCCTACATGCCCTGGTAGACCGGGCCTTCTCCGCCTTGCGGCGGCACCCAGTTGATGTTCTGGTTCGGGTCCTTGATGTCGCATGTCTTGCAGTGGACGCAGTTCTGCGCGTTGATGACGAAGCGCACATCCTTGGCCGTGGGATCGGCGGCGGCATTGCCGTCCTTGTCGACCCACTCGTAAACCCCGGCCGGACAGTAGCGCGTCGAGGGGCCCGCAAAGACATCGTGCTCGGAACGTTTCTGCAGTTCCATGTCGCCGACAAGCAGGTGGACCGGCTCGTTTTCCTCGTGATTGGTGTTGGACAGGAACACCGAGGACAGCCTGTCGAAGGTCAGCACGCCATCTGGCTTCGGATAGGCGATCTTCTTGTGCCGGGCGGCAGGCTCGAGCGTCGCATAGTCGGCCTTGCCATGCTTCAGCGTGCCGAAGGGCGAGACACCGAACAGCGTGTTCAGCCACATGTCGAGGCCGCCGAGGCCGACACCGACGATCGTGCCGAAGCGCGACCACAGCGGCTTGACGTTGCGCACCTTCTTCAAATCCTTGCCGATGTCGGTCGCGCGCCAGGCTTCCTCGTAGGAAGCGAGTTCGTCGTTGGCGCGCCCGGCACCGATCGCCTCGGCGACATGCTCGGCCGCCAGCATGCCGGACAGCACGGCATTGTGCGAGCCCTTGATGCGCGGCACGTTGACGAAGCCCGCCGCACATCCCATCAGCGCACCACCGGGGAAGGAGAGTTTCGGCACCGACTGCCAGCCGCCCTCGGTGATGGCGCGCGCGCCATAGCCGAGGCGCTTGGCGCCGTCGAAAGTCCCGCTGATCGCCGGATGGGTCTTGAAGCGCTGGAATTCCTCGAAGGGCGACAGATAGGGGTTCTTGTAATTGAGGTGGAGGACGAAGCCGACCGCCACCTGATTGTCCTCGAGATGGTAGAGGAACGAGCCGCCGCCGGTCTTCAAGTCAAGCGGCCAGCCGAAGGAATGCTGGACCAGGCCCGGACGGTGGTTCTCCGGCTTGACCTGCCAGAGTTCCTTCAGGCCGATGCCGTATTTGCCCGGTTCGCGGCCATCGGAAAGCTTGTATCTGGCGATCAACTGCTTGGCGAGCGAGCCGCGAGCGCCCTCCCCGATCAGCACATATTTGCCCATCAGCGCCATGCCGGGTGCGAAACCCGGACCGTGCGTTCCGTCCTTCTCGACGCCCATGTCGCCGGTGACGACGCCGGTGACGGCGCCTTGCTCATTGTAGAGCAGGCCGGCGGCGGCAAAGCCCGGATAGATCTCGACACCGAGCGCTTCGGCCTTGGTCGCCAGCCAGCGGCAGACATTGCCGAGCGAGACGATGTAGTTGCCATGATTGTTCATCAGCGGCGGCATCAGCATGTTGGGCAGGCGAAACGAGCCGGCAGGACCAAGGACCAGGAAATGGTCCGATGTGACCCGCGTCTTGAAGGGATGGCCGTCCTCGTCGCGCCAGCCCGGCAAGAGCCGGTCGATGCCGATCGGATCGACAACGGCGCCGGAGAGGATATGGGCGCCGACCTCACCGCCTTTCTCCAGGACGACGACCGAAAGCTCGGGATTGACCTGCTTGAGGCGGATGGCGGCGGCGAGGCCCGCCGGTCCGGCACCGACGATAACCACGTCGAATTCCATGCTTTCGCGTTCGATGTCGCTCATCAACCCCTCCGCACTGGCTTATCCCATTCGGGTATCTTGCTGGCTCCCGCGCTGCATAGCGCATCAATTGACGACAGGAAACCGGCGCATACGTGACAATGCCGTTTTGGCCAAAAAGTCGCGCATTGCGAGGCTGGAAGACTGCTTTTCGCCCGGCATTGCCTGCGAGGCGCGCGTTTTTAATTGTTCGACGGCTTGCTTATCGGCCATACTTCACGCCATGCGCATTCCTGGGCCAGCCGGCTTTTCATCGACGCGCTTTCTTTTCCCGCCCGGCCGGATCCGCCGGGCGCTCCTTTTGGCCCTTCTGATGCTGGCGCCGCATCTCGCTGCCGCCGACGAAGTGAAGGTCTGGGCGGCAGGCGCCTACTCCTTCTCCGACGAGCTTGGCGGCTTCCGCATCACCGGCGCCTCGGGCATCGGGACGAAGGATGATCCGTTCGTCATCACCGAAGAACTGAATTCGTCAACGCCGGTGACGCTGACGATCCGCACGACAAAGCCGATCCAGGCCTTCGGCAAGGCCGGCGAATTCGCCAACGGCATGATGTATATGCGCATCGAGGTGCTCAACAACAGCGGCCAGGCCTGGGTCGAATTCCAGTTCGAATTGCAGGAGATCCTGAATCGGCCGAGCGTGTTCGGCGACGGGCTTTCCTTCGACCAGCGCAACAAGACGCCGGACAATATCTTATCGAGCAATTTCGCCGATTTCGATCGCGATTTCGAACCCTATGACCGGCTGCTGTTCAGGAATGGCAAGGTCGACCCGCTGAAAACCGCCAGGTTCGAATTCCTGATGACTGATTACACACCGCGATGGACCTTCTATCTGGTGCAGGATCCGCGCATACCAACGGGGTAGAGAAGCGGACGCGGGGACGCGCGCTCCCCCCTCGAGGGGGAAATGTTGCCGAAGGCGACAGAGGGGGTCGGCACGACCGGACGCGACTCCCCTTCGCCGACAGAGGAGGCTGGCGCTCTACGCGCGGCGACCCCCTCTGGCCTGCCGGCCATCTCCCCCTCAAGGAGGGAGATCAGCTTTCACCGCCGCTTTCGCCAATCACCGATGTTGCAAATCGCCTCTCGGCAGACGAATGTGCCAGGCATGACTGCCGCCTCCCCCAACAACCGATCCGACATTGCCGACCTGCTGGCCTTTTATGCCAGCGTGGGGGTCGACGAGGCGCTTGAAGACCAGCCCGTGAACCGGTTTGCCGAGGTTGCGCCAAAGCCCATGGAGCGCGCGGCGGCGTCTTCGGGCGATATCGCCCCACCGCAGCGTTCGACGAATATGTCTCGCCCCGAACCAGGTGACAGATCAAGTGCGCCGCCGGTTGCGCGCCCAACGTCGGCCACCGTTCCCGACGAAGCGCAGGCGGCACTTGCCCGCCAATTGGCGACCACAGCAACGACGCTGGACGAGCTTCGCCAGCACATGGCGGCATTCGAAGGCTGCAATCTCAAGGCCACCGCCAAAAGCCTGGTGTTCGCCGACGGCAACCCGGAAGCCGCCGTGATGCTGGTCGGCGAGGCACCCGGCCGCGATGAGGACATCGAGGGCCTGCCCTTCGTCGGCCGATCGGGCCGGCTGCTCGACCGCATGCTGGCGGCGATCGGGCTCGACCGTACTTCAGTCTATATCGCCAATGTCATTCCCTGGCGGCCGCCGGGCAATCGCACGCCGACGCCGCACGAAACCGAGATCTGCCGGCCGTTCATCGAGCGGCAGATCGAACTGGTCAATCCGAAGGTGCTGATCAACCTTGGCGGCCCGTCAGCCAAGACCTTGCTCAACACCTCGGAAGGCATATTGCGGCTGCGCGGCAACTGGCGCGCCCACACGACGGCGTCCGGCATCGCCATCCCGGCCATGCCGACGCTGCATCCGGCCTATCTCCTGCGAACCCCGTCGCACAAGAAGCTGGCGTGGCGGGATTTTCTCGAAGTCAAGGCGAAGCTGCGCGCACTTGGGTGATTGGCCAATCTCCTCCACGAGGGGGGGAGATTGGCTGTCATCTCCGCTTTCGCCAATCTCCAATGTGGATAGGCGAACGCCGGCAAGAACTATGACCTCAGACGTAATTGAAATGCCCCCCTCTCCAGTCTAACCATGCCCTCATGACAACAGCCCAAACCTCCGCCGGCAGCCTCATTCGCGAGTGGCGCACCCGCCGCCGCATGTCTCAACTCGACCTCGCCATGGAGGCCGAAATCTCGCAGCGGCATCTGAGCTTCGTCGAAAGCGGCCGCGCCGCGCCCTCACGCGACATGGTGCTGCATCTGGCCGAGCAATTGTCGATGCCGCTGAGGCAGCGCAACCAGTTGCTGCTCGCCGCCGGCTTTGCGCCGAGCTTCGGCGAGCGCTCATTGACCGACACCACGATGGCGCCGGCGATGGCGGCGGTCGAGATCGTCCTCAAAGGCCACGAGCCGTTCCCGGCACTCGCCGTCGACCGCCACTGGAACCTGGTTTCGGCCAATGCCGCCATTGCCCCCTTCCTTGCCGATGTCAGCGAGGCTTCGCTGCTGACGCCGCCGGTCAACGTGCTTCGCCTCAGCCTGCATCCCGGCGGCATCGCGCCACGCATCGTCAATCTCCAGGAATGGCGGACGCATCTGCTCGAGCGCCTGAAACACCAGAATGACGCGAGCGGCGACGCGGTGCTGATCGAACTCGAGCGTGAGCTGAGGACTTATCCGTCCGGCTTGAAAGGCAGCCGGCCGGTGTCGGTAGAGCCGAACCCCATCGTGCACCCGCTCAGGCTTGCGCACGGCGACCAGGTGCTGTCGTTCATCAGCACCATCACCGTGTTCGGCACGCCGCTCGACGTGACCCTTTCGGAACTGGCGATCGAATCGTTTTTTCCAGCCGACGAGCAGACGAGGACGGTGCTGGTTCGGTTGGCGAAGGAGCGAGCCGAGCTGTCGTAATCACCCTTCAGGCAAAGATGCCTTGCGCGTGCGGGTCCGCTCCAGGCCAAGCTGGCGTTCGCGCCAGATGATGAAGATGCCGGCGGCGACGACGATCAGGCCGCCGGCAAGCATATGGAGCGTGGCGACGTCGCCGAAGACGAGATAGCCGACGACGACGCCGAGGATCATCGACGTATATTCGAACGGCGCCACGACCGAGGCTTCGGCATGGCGATAGGCTGCCGTCATCAGTATCTGCCCGAGGCCGCCGCAGAAGCCGGCGGCAACAAGGAGAGCCGCCTGGAGCGGCGTCAGCGCCTGCCAGCCGAATGGCAGCGACAGCAGCGACATGACGCTCGCCGTCACCGAAAACCACAGCACGATGGTCGCCGTGCGCTCGCTTTGCACGAGATTGCGCACCAAGAGCATGGCGACGGCCGAGATCGCCGCGGCGACAAGAGCGGCGATGACGCCAAGCACTTCCTGGTCGTCGAGCGCCTCGTCGGAACTCAGCAGCGTCAGTTCCGGCCAGGAGATGATCAGCACGCCGACCAAGCCGACCGCGACCGCACTCCAGCGATAGACACGGATGGCCTCGCCGAGGAAGATGGAGCTGAACACCACCACCAGCAGCGGCTGCGCGTAGTTCAGCGTGATCGCTTCCGGCAGCGGCAGCCGGGTCAACGCAAAAAAGCCGAGCCCCATGGCGCAGACGCCGACAAGGCCGCGGGCGATGTGGTTGAACGGACGGTTGGTGGTGAAGGCAGTGCCGAGTTCTTTCCTGAAGGCCAGGAAGGCGATGATCGGGAAGATAGCGAAGAAAGAGCGGAAGAAGACAATCTGGCCGGCCGGAACCGTGCCTGCGGCTTTGATGCAGGTCTGCATGCCGACGAAGACCGCCACCGACACGATCTTGAACATGATGCCGGTTAGCGTGTTGTGCCCGCCGGCATCATTGCCGGCTGTGGCCGGGGGGCTGCCGGGGCCTGCTGTCACGCTCCCGACGCTTCTCGGATGGTCGCCCAGATACGCGCCGGCGTTGCCGGCATGTCGATGTGCTTGACGCCATAGGCGCGCCAGAGCGCGTCAGTCACCGCATTGAGTGCCGCCGGCGTCGAGCCGATGGTGCCGGCCTCGCCCGCGCCCTTGATGCCGAGTGCATTGGTGGTCGAAGGCACGTTGCGGGTCTCGAAATGGAAGAACGGGAAATTGTCGGCGCGCGGCATGGCGTAATCCATGAAGCTCGCCGTCAAAAGCTGTCCGTCCTCGCCATAGATGGTGTCCTCGGTCAGTGCCTGGCCGATGCCTTGCACGACGCCGCCATGCACCTGGCCGGCGAGCAGGATCGGGTTCACGGTGACGCCGAAATCGTCGACGATGGTGTAGCGGACGATCTCGGTCGCGCCGGTGTCGGGATCGATCTCGACCTCGCAGATATGAGTGCCGTTGGGATAGGTGCATTCGTCCTGCACGAACTCGCCAAAGCCCTTGAGATCATCCGGCGTCTTGGCGGCCTTGGCGATGGCGGAAAAATCGATCGAGCGATCGGTGCCGACGATGCGGGCAACACCATCAGACAGCTCAATGTCGCCGGCCGAGGCTTCAAGCTCGTCGGCGGCGATGCGCTTGATCTTGTTGGCCAGATCCTCGCCCGCGCGGGAAGCCGATACACCCCCCAGCGGTATGGAGCGCGAGCCGCCGGTGCCGCCGCCGGCTTTCAATTCATCGGTATCGCCCTGGCGGACATGGATCTTGTCGATGTCGAGATTGAGCTTTTCCGACAGGAACTGGGCATAGGCGGTGGCGTGCCCCTGTCCGTTGGTCTGGGTGCCGATCTTCAGCGTCACCGTGCCATCGCCGTTGAGTTCGACGAAGGCCGGTTCGGAGCCCGGAAAGGCACAGGCCTCGATATAGGTCGCCATGCCGAGGCCGCGGATTTTTCCGCCGGCCTTCGATTGCGCCAGCCGCTCGGGAAACGCTTTCCATTCGGATTGCTCAATAGCGCGCTCCATATGGCCTTCGAATTCACCGGTGTCGTAGAGGCGGCCGGTTTGCGTCCGGTAGGGAAATTGCTCCGGCCGGATGAAGTTGCGGCGGCGGATCTCCTCGACAGGCAGGCCGAGATCATGGGCGCAGGCATCGACCAGCTTTTCCAGCAGGAAGGCTGCTTCCGGACGGCCGGCACCGCGATAGGCATCGACCGGACAGGTGTTGGTGTAGAGGCCGGTCACCGAGACATCGAGCGCCTGGATATCGTAGACACCGGTCGACATGGTGACGCCGATATAGGGGATGAACGGGCCGTATTGCGAGATATAGGCGCCGATGTTGGCGAGCAGGTCCACCTTCATGCCGAGAAAGCGGCCGTCCTTGTCGAGCGCCATCTCGGCCGTGACGAAATTGTCGCGGCCTTGCGCGTCGGTCAGGAAGTGCTCCGTGCGGTCACCGGCCCATTTCACCGGGCGGCCAAGCCGCTTTGCCGCTTCCAGCACCAGCGGATATTCGCGGTAGACGAAGCTCTTCGGCCCGAAACCGCCGCCGACATCAGGCGTGATGACGCGCAGCTGGTCCTTCTTGATCTTGAACACGCTGGCCAGGATATACTGCATGGAGTGCACGCCTTGCGACCCGGTGGTCAGCACGAAGCGCTTCTCCTCGACGTTCCATTCGCCGATCGCGGAGCGCGGCTCCATGTAGTTGCACACCAGCCGGTTGTTGACGAACTCGATGCGGGTGACATGGGCGGCCTTGGCGAAAGCCGCTTCGCTCTTTTTCTTGTCGCCCATGTGGTAGCTGAAGGCGCGGTTGGAACCAAGCTCCGGCCAGACCAGCGGCGTGCCTTCGGCCAATGCCGTTGCCGTCCCGGAGGCCGCATCTTCGCCGTCATAGTCGACATCGATCAGTTCGGCGGCATCCTGCGCCAAGGCTCGGCTGTCGGCGACGACGAAGGCAATGGCATCGCCGACATAGTTGACGCGGTCGCCGCACAGGATCGGGATGTCGCGCGTCGGAGCCTTGGTGCCGTCCGGCTGTTCCTGCATGACGCCGGATTTCAGATCGCCGAGATGGGCAAGATCCTTGCCGGTCAGCACCAGATGGACGCCAGGTGCCGTCTTCGCCGCCTCGGTCGAACCGATGGTGAAGCTGGCCTTGGCGACCGGCGAGCGCAGGACATAGCCATGCAGGACGCCAGCCGGCTGGATGTCGTCGGTATAGCGGCCCTGGCCCTGGATGAAGGCGGCATCCTCGCGCCGCAGCACGGATGCGCCCATGCCGAATTTCGGTGTGACGACGGTCATGGGTGCCTCGTGATGATGACAGGAGAAGGAACGCCTGAAATAGGCATTGCCTCAGTTTTGTCGAGGGGCCGTTTCGTGTAAAGAGCGCGGACTTCAAATTTCTTGGACCAGCGGACACAATCCGCCGCCAACGCAATCGACAGGAAAACCCACGGAATGCGCACGGACACCGGCCAGGTCTTCAAACTCGAAGACTATCGCCCCAACGACTACCTCATTCCGAAAACCGACCTTACCTTCCGCCTTTCGCCAGACGCAACGCGTGTCACCGCCGTCCTCACGATAGAGCGCCGTGACGACGTCTCCGTGTCGGCACCGCTGGTGCTCGACGGCGACGGGCTGACGCTTAAGCGCATCGAGATCGACGGCAAGAAGATAAAACCGGCGGATCTGCTGGCGACGCCTGACCAGCTGACCATCCTCAAGCCACCGGCGGCGCGTCGCTTCCAGTTGCTCATCGAGACCGAGGTGGCGCCGGCGGGCAACGAAGCCCTGATGGGCCTCTACCGCTCGAGCCATGTCTACTGCACGCAATGCGAAGCGGAGGGCTTTCGCCGCATCACCTATTTCCTCGATCGTCCCGACATCCTGTCCGTCTACACGGTGCGCATAGAGGCAATGCGTGACGAAGCGCCGCTGCTCCTGTCCAACGGCAACCCGGTCGACAGGGGCGACCTCGGCGACGGCTGGCACTATGCAGTGTGGCACGACCCTTTCCCCAAGCCATCCTATTTGTTCGCGCTGGTGGCCGGCAATCTCGGCCAGGTTGCGGACAGTTTCGTCACGCTATCGGGCCGCACGGTCGAACTCGGCATCTATGTCGAGCCCGGCAAGGAGAAGCTGGCCGGCTACGCGATGGATGCCCTGAAGCGGTCGATGAAATGGGACGAGGAGGCGTTCGGCCGCGAATACGATCTCGACGTCTTCAACATCGTCGCCGTGTCAGACTTCAACATGGGCGCGATGGAGAACAAGGGCCTCAATATCTTCAACGACAAATATGTGCTGGCCGACCGGGAGACCGCGACGGACGCCGATTTCGCCAATATCGAGGCGATCATCGCGCATGAGTATTTCCACAATTGGACAGGCAACAGAATCACTTGCCGCGACTGGTTCCAGCTCTGCCTGAAGGAAGGCCTGACGGTTTTCCGCGACCACGAATTCTCCGCCGACCAGCGCTCGCGCGCGGTCAAGCGCATCGCCGAAGTGCGCACCTTGCGCGCCCACCAGTTTCCCGAGGACCAGGGCCCACTGGCGCATCCAGTGCGGCCGCGCCGCTACCGCGAGATCAACAATTTCTACACCGCCACGGTCTACGAGAAGGGCTCTGAAGTGGTGCGCATGATCCGCACAATTCTCGGTGCCGACGTCTTTCGCGCCGGCATGGACCTCTATTTCGAGCGGCACGACGGTGACGCAGCGACGATCGAGGATTTCATCAAGGTGTTCGAGGATGTGTCCGGCCGCGACCTGTCGCAGTTCGCGCTCTGGTATCATCAGGCAGGCACGCCGAACCTGACGATCAGTTCGACGCACAATCCGGCGGCGCAAGAGTTCACGCTCGAAATCGAGCAGTCGGTACCGCCGACACCCTCCGAAAGCCGCAAGCGGCTGATGCACATCCCGCTGGCTTTCGGCCTGATCGGCGCCGGCGGCAAGCCTGTGCCGTATAGCGGCGTCGAGGGCGCCAGCGTCGAGGACGGCGTCATCCATATCCGCAAGCGTCGCCACATGGTGCGGTTTTCAGGCGTCACCGAGCGCCCGGCCGTGTCGCTCAACCGCGGCTTTTCGGCGCCGGTGACATTGTCCGTCGAGCAGAAAGCCGACGACCAGTTCTTTCTCGCCCGCCATGACAGCGACGCCTTTTCGCGCTGGCAGGCCTTCAATACTTTGCTGACCGATGCACTGATCACCGCCTTCCGCGAGATCCTCGGCGGCAAGCAGCCGGCCTTTGCACCGCGGCTGATCGAACTCGCCGGCAGCATCGCCGGCGACGAGACGCTGGAGCCGGCCTATCGAGCACTGGCGCTGGCATTGCCCGGCGAAGCCGACATCGCCCGCGACATCGGCCGGAACATCGACCCCGATGCTATCTATGCGGCTCGCGAGGCACTGGCGTTGGCGATCGGCACTGCGAACCGGGACGCTTTTTCGGGCCTTTACCGCGGCCTTGCAGACAAAGCAGCGTTCAGCCCCGACGCGGCGAGCGCCGGACGACGCGCCTTGCGCAACACCTTGCTGGATTATCTGTCGCTGCAGCCGGGTGGAGCAGCACTCGCCGCCAGGCATTTCCAGTCGGCGACCAACATGACCGACCGCGCGGCAGCACTTGCCGTGCTCGCGCATCGTCACCACGGTTCGCCCGAGGCGGTCGAGGCGCTGGCGGCTTTCGAGACGACCTATGGGTCCGACCCGCTGGTCATGGACAAATGGTTCCAGATCCAGGCCAGCGTTCCGGGACCGCAAACCGTCGACACCGTGAAGGCCCTGACCAACCACCCGGCCTTCTCGATGGGCAATCCGAACCGGGTTCGCTCGCTGATCGGCACCTTCTCCAGCGCCAACCAGACCGGCTTCCATCGTGCTGACGGCGAAGGCTACTGGTTCTTTGCCCAGACTGTGCTCGAGGTTGAAAAGCGCAACCCGCAAGTGGCGGCCAGGCTGGCGACGGCGCTCAGATCGTGGCGTTCGCTCGAACCTTTGCGGCAGGCCAAGGCCAGGGAAGCGCTGCTGTCGATCGCCGGCGCCGAAAACCTGTCGGCGGATCTGCGGGATATTGTCGAGCGCACGCTGGCGTAGGGAGAGCGATCTCCCCCACGAGGGGGGAGATCGACCATTTCGACGTTATTTTAGTCGATTTTTAATCTTTTTTGGCCGGACCACTGGACAAGGCGAATCACCTTTGATTCTTTACTGACGATTCGGATGTGCGGCGTTTGCCGGATCACCAAGCAGCATAGGCAAATTCGGGGAGTGCCATTTATGGCGAAGGCGGACGCGTGGGGCGCGCCCGGAGGGACGGCTTTTGCGCGTCGTGAGACGCGCGGCGACGGTCTTGCCGGGAATACGCGGCTCATCGCCGAACCGGCCTATCGACGGCTTCTGGCCGCCGAGCCGCTGCTGCGCCGATCGATACCCGTCCTCATCATCACCTTCCTGATCGTCATCGCGGCGCTGCGCGTGCTGTCGCTGATGAACGAGCGCGACGATGTCGAGCGCAATGCCAAGGCGATCCTGACGCTGGCGGCGGGCCAATTGGCCAGTTCGCTCGCCACCACCTCGGAAACGGTGCCCGGCGCCATACAGGACCTGCTGGAGACCACCAGCCGTCAGGGCGCGATGGGCCGCAGCCATGTGCTTGTCATCACCGACAGCGCTTTCAAGATCGTCGCGGTGACGCCGCGCTCCATGCCATGGCAGGGCCATTCACTCGACGGCCTCGTCGAGGGCGGCCAGCCCTTGTTCATGTTCGGCGATCGTGCCGGCGTCATGGACGTCAACATCGACGGACGGGATTGGTACGCGGCGGTCAGCCTGGCGGATGGCGGAAAGGGCGCATCGGCGGCCCTGGTGCCACAGGACGCGGTTTTCGATGCCTGGCGCAAGACCGTTTCACTGAACGTCACCCTGTTCGTGCTGACGGCCGGCGTGCTGATCGTCATCCTCTATGCCTATTTCGGCCAGGCGGCACGTGCGCAGGCGGCTGACCGCATCTATCTCGAAGCGCATCAGCGCATCGATATGGCGCTGGTGCGCGGCCGCTGCGGCCTGTGGGACTGGGACATGGTGCGCGGCAAGATGTACTGGTCGCGCTCGATGTACGACATGCTCGGCTACAAGCCCTGCGACACGATGCTGTCCTTCGGCGAGGTCGATCAGATCATCCATCCCGAGGACGGTGACCTGTTCGAACTCGCCAACAGAATTGTCGCACGCGAGATCGATCATATCGACCAGGTGTTCCGGATGCGGCATTCCGACGGCCAATGGGTCTGGATGCGCGCACGGGCACAGGTCATCGATCCGGAAGCGCCGGAGATCCAGCTGATCGGCATTGCCGTCGACGTCACCGAACAGCGTCATCTGGCGCTGCGTTCCGAGGCTGCCGACCTTCGCCTCAGGACGGCGATCGAGAACATCAACGAATCCTTCGTGCTGTGGGATTCGACGCAGCGCCTGATCATGTGCAATTCCAAATACCAGCAGGACAATGGGCTTTCGGACCGCGACGTGATGCCGGGCACCGCGCGCGCGGCGCTGGAAGAACGCATGCTGGCCTTTGCTTCCGAACGGCGGCTCGCCCACACCAGCGGCCTGCAGGGCGGCGCCACTTTCGAGCGCCAGCTGGCCGACGGCCGCTGGCTGCAGGTCAACGAACTGAAGACCCGGGACGGCGGCATCGTCTCGGTCGGCTCCGACATCACCCAGATCAAGCTGCACCAGGAGAAGCTGGTCGACAGCGAGCGCCGGCTGATGGCGACGATCCATGATCTCAGCCTGGCGCGGCGGGCCGAAGAGGAGCGTTCGCGCGAACTGGTCGACCTCAACCGCAAATACATGAAGGAAACCGAACGCGCCGAAGCGGCGAACCGGGCCAAATCCGAGTTCCTGGCCAACATGTCGCATGAGTTACGCACGCCGCTGAACGCCATCATCGGCTTCTCCGAACTGATGGAACAGGGGCTGTTCGGCCCGCTCGGATCGGAGCGCTACGAGGAATATGCCACCGACATCAACAGCAGCGGCAAATATCTCCTGGGCGTCATCAACGACATTCTCGACATGTCCAAGATCGAAGCCGGCCAGTTTTCGCTGGACCGGGAAGAGATCGACCTCGGCCCGCTGATCAGCGAAACCGTACGCGTCGTTTCGCTGCAGGCGGCGCAAAAGGCCATCACCGTGGAAACGCGCATTGCCGATGCGCTGACGCTGGTCGCCGATCGCCGTGCGATCAAGCAGATCGTCATCAACCTTTTGTCCAATGCGGTGAAGTTCACCGGCCAGGGCGGCCACATATCGGTCAGGGCCCGCAACACATCCGGCGCGCTGGTGCTGACGATCGAGGACAATGGCTGCGGCATCCCCAAGGATGCGCTCGGCAAACTCGGACGGCCTTTCGAGCAGGTGCAGAACCAGTTCTCCAAGAGCCATGCCGGGTCCGGCCTTGGTCTTGCCATCTCACGTTCACTGGCCGAACTCCAGGGCGGCGCGCTGAAGATCCGGTCGAGCGAAGGAGTCGGCACGATCGTGTCGGTGCGCATCCCGGTGAAGAAGGCCGCGCCGGCGATCAAGGCCGCAGCCTGAAGATTTCATCACCATTCCAGGCTTGATCCCACCTCGCAGGCCCGAGGTGAGATGCTTTGACAAAACTATCTATTTTATCTATTTTAGATAGAAAAGAGAGGCATTGCTATGCGAGTGACTTCAACAGAATTCCAGCAGAATGTCGGGCGTTTCCAGGACGTTGCCCAGCGTGCGCCGATCGCAATCACAAAGAATGGCCGGACCCACACGGTACTCCTGTCGGCGGCGATGTTCGAGGTGTTGGTCAAGGGACGAGTCGCCCGTAACGCGGAAGAATTGGACGATGAGACGCTGAACGCCATCGCCGAAAGCGCCGTACCGAGCGAATATGCCGGGCTCGATGCGATGCTTAAAGACTGGACACCGTGAGCCTGCCCAAACCTATCCCGGGTCTGTTGATTTCCTATTCTTACCTCTGGGTGAGAGAACACGAAAAGGGTGCCGAAGAAGGTCGCAAAAACCGACCATGCGCCATTGTCGCCGCGCGCCGGGTCGTGGAGGGCCGTGAAGTTATAACGGTCGTTCCGGTCACACACTCGCCACCGGCTGATCCTGCCGATGCAGTAGAAATACCTGCGCCACTCAAAGCCCATCTCGGCCTCGATGATACGCCGTCATGGATCGTCGTGACCGAAACCAATGACTTCCTCTGGCCGGGTCCCGATCTCAGGCCCATCGCGGGCAGCAAACCGTCCCGATCGACTATGGCATGCTGCCGCCGCGTTTCTATGCCTATCTGCGCGACCGGATTTTGCAGTCTCACGCGAGCCGGGCGCTCCAGCAGATTCGGCGAACAGAGTAGCTGCATGAGACCGGAAGAGCACGAAACGTCTTCGGTTCCAGGGGACGATCGCTTCACGGTCATCCCGTACGAAGCAAAAGATCGAAATCCTTCCTGACCGTCTGCGACGTCTCCTTGAGGTGTGCTTCCAGCACACCGAAATCCGGCAGGTCGGTCACCGCCAGAAGCAGATCCGAAAGCCCCGGCGGAACGTCGTCGCGCTCAAAGGCTCCGGTGAGGCACAGCCGCGTCATCTGGGTCAGTGCAAGATAGAGCGCGTAGGCGTCGCCAAGCTCCTGCCTCACCCCGGCATCCGCGAAGCCCGGTGCCAGGCGCGACAGGATCTCGGCGATGCCGGTGGCGCGGCGCCCGGTCTCGACCTGCCCGGTAATGACGGCCACCTGGGCGATGAATTCCAGATCGATCAATCCTCCGGGAATAAGCTTGATGTCCCAGAGATCGCGCGGCGGCTTTTCCTTCTCGATCATAGCCCGCATGTCCGCAGCCTCGGCCATCACCTTTGCAGCATCGCGCGGCTGGCCCAGCACCGCCGCTACTTCCGCTTCAACCTCGCCACACAGGCTGGCGTCGCCAGCAATGGCACGGGCGCGGGCCAGCGCCATGTGTTCCCAAGTCCAGGCTTCCTGGCGCTGGTATTTCTTGAAGGCATCGATATGGGTGGCCACCGGTCCCTTGTTGCCGGACGGCCGCAGGCGCAGGTCGAGTTCGTAGAGCACCCCCTCCGCCGTCGGCGCGGACACCGCCGCGATCAGCCTTTGCGTCATGCGGGTGTAGTAATGCGAAGGTGCCAGCGGCTTGTCGCCATCGGACTCTTCGGCATCCGGCGCGTGGTCGTAGAGCAGGATCAGGTCGACGTCCGATCCGGCGGTCAGCTCGCGGCTGCCAAGCTTGCCCATACCGAGCAGCGCAACCACACCGCCGGCAATGGTGCCGTGGCGGGCCGCGAATTCGGCCGTCACCGCCTGCAACGCAGCCTCGATGGTGAGATCCGCCAGATCAGAAAAGGCGCGGCCGGCCCGCGCCGGATCGATCGAGCCGGCGAGCAGCCGGACACCGATCAGGAATTTCTGCTCGGAGGCAAAAATGCGCAGCCGGTCGAGCACATCCTCGTAAAGCCGGTCGCCCTCGACGAAGGCGGAAAGCCGCGCCGACAGATAGGCGCGGTCCGGTAGTTCGGTGAGCAAGGCCGGGTCGAGCAAACCATCGAAGACATGCGGCCTGCGGGTGATGATCGCCGCCAGCCGGGGGGCGGCCCCCATGATCGTCGCCAGAAGCTTCAGCAGGGCAGGATTGGACTGCAGCAGGGAGAACAGCTGGATACCAGCCGGCAGGCCGGCGAGAAACTCGTCGAAGCGCATCAGAGCTTCGTCGGCCCGGCGCGTCTGGCCGAAGGCGCGCAGCAGCGCCGGCGTCAGTTCCGTCAGCCGCTCGCGTGCCTCCGCCGACTGGGTGAGGCGATAGCGGCCGAAATGCCAGCCACGGATGACGCGGCAGATGTCGCTTGGCCGCTGAAAACCGAGCCCGTGCAAGGTCTGCAGCGTATCGGGATCGTCCACATCGCCGGTGAAGACCAGGTTGCCGATGCCGGTCGACAGTTCGGGTGCTGTTTCGAACAGTGCCGCGTAGTGGCGTTCGACCTGCTGCAGCGAGGCACGGAACGCTCGAGAAAAGGCAGAAGCATCGGCAAAGCCGAGCATGCGGGCGATGCGCTCCAGGCCTTCATCATCTTCCGGCAGCGTGTGCGTCTGCTCGTCGGCAACCATCTGCACGGCATGTTCGACGCGGCGCAGGAACCAGTACTGGCGGGCAAGCGCATCGCGCGCCTCGGCGGTGATCCAGCCGCGGGTCGCAAGCTCGCCGAGCATCGGCACGGTCTCGCGGCCACGCAGTTCAGGGAAGCGTCCGCCGGCGATGAGCTGCTGGGTCTGGACGAAGAACTCGATCTCTCGAATGCCGCCGCGGCCAAGCTTGACGTTGTGGCCCTTGACCGCAATCTCGCCATGGCCCTTGTGGGCGTGGATCTGGCGCTTGATCGAATGGACGTCGGCAATCGCCGCATAATCCATGTATTTGCGCCAGATATAGGGCTGCAACTCCTTGAGGAAGGCCGCACCCGCGGCCAGATCGCCTGCCACCGGGCGTGCCTTGATCATCGCGGCGCGCTCCCAGTTCTGGCCGCGTGCCTCATAGTAGCGCAGTGCCGCCTCGACCGGGATCGCCAGCGGTGTCGAACCGGGGTCTGGGCGCAGTCTCAGATCGGTGCGGAAGACATAACCGTGTTCGGTGCGGTCCTGCAGGATGCGCACCAGGCGGCGCGTCAGCCTCGAAAACAACTCGGTGGCATCGAGCGGATCGACGACGGCGGGCGCTTCCGGATCGAAGAAAACCACCAGATCGATGTCGGAGGAAAAATTCAGCTCATGCGCGCCGAGCTTGCCCATGCCGAGCAGGATCCAGCCCGACTGTTTCGACGGATTGCCGACATCCGGCAGTTTGAGTTTGCCCTGGCCATGCGCGTCACGCAGCAGGAAGTCGACGGCCGCACGGGTGCAGGCGTCTGCAAGATCGCTCAATCGCCGGACCGTCAGCGCCGTTTCGGCCTCGCCGGCAAGATCGGCCAGCGCGATGAGGAAATGCGCCTCCGCCTTCCACTGGCGCAGCTCCATCATCAAGCCGGATTCCGAGACTGCTTCGGCTAGATGCACCTGGTCGATGGCGGCGCCGATCACCTTCAGTCGAGCCTCGATCGTCTGCTCGAACAGCCCGTCCAGGATTTGCGGCCGGCGGCGTGCCGTATCGCGCAGGAACGGCGACAGATCGAAGACGGCGGCGAGGAAATCCTGGCCCTCGCCCTTGCCGGCCAGGAACTTGGCCAGCCGCGTCAGCCTCTCTTCGCGCGCGGCGGAAGCGATCTCGGCCAGTTCCAGCCGCGCACGCTCCTTGTCGAGCGGGGCAAGCCTGGCAGCCGGCTTCAGCAGCCATCCAGTCTCCACCCGCTTGGCTGAAGTGCTCATCAGTGATCCTCCCGAGCCGGGAAACTCATGACCACGGATAGTCCAGGATTGCCAGGCAAGAGTTCAAGCCGGCCATTGTGGAACGTCATGACCGCCTTGGCGAGGCTGAGGCCAAGACCGGAACCCGGCTGCGAACGGCTCTTCTCCAGCCGCACGAAACGTTCCGTGGCCCGCGCCCGGTCGCCATCGTCGGGAATGCCGTGTCCATTGTCGGCAACCGACAGGCGAACGTCCGTACCGGCTCGCTCGAGCGTGACGCGCACCGCCGGCTGGGCATTGGCGCCGGTCGAATATTTGATGGCGTTGTCGACGATGTTCGACAGCGCCTGACCGATCAGTTCGCGGTTGCCGTTGACGGACACCGCGTCGCGCGCGTCTGCTTCCAGCGACACGCCTGCCTCTTCCGCCACCGGCTCGTAAAGCTCGACAACGTCGCGCACGGCCTCCGCCAGATCGACGCGGTTGGTGTTCTCCGAGGAGTAGCCAGCCTCCAGCCGGGAGATCATCAGGATGGCGTTAAACGTTTTTATCAGCTGGTCCGACTCGGCAATAGTGCCTTCCAGCGCCTGCCGGTAATCGGTGGGCTTTTGCTTGCCCGAAAGCGTCGCTTCGGCCCGGTTGCGGAGCCGGGTCAGCGGCGTCTTCAGATCATGCGCGATGTTGTCGGAAACCTGCTTCAGGCCTTCATTCAGCGTGGCGATCCTGGCCAGCATGGCATTGAGATTTTCGGAGAGCCGGTCGAACTCATCGCCAACCCCCGTCACCGGCAGCCTGCCCGACAGATCGCCGCCCATAATGCGGCGGCTGGCTTCCGACACGCTGTCGATGCGCTTCAGCGCGGCGCGGCCGACAAAAAACCAGATCAGCAATCCGCCCAGCCCCATCATGCCGAGCGCCAGCATCAGCGCACGGCGGATGACCGCACGAAACCGTTCCGGCTCGCCAAGGTCGCGGCCGACCAGCATGATCATCTGGTTCGGCAACCGCAGCACCAGCGCAATGGCGTTGTGGCCCTTTTCGCCCTGCGCCTGCGCATCGTTCTGCTCGGATTGGGTGGTGGTGCCCTGCTCGGCGGGAAGGTTGCGCAGGCGCTCGAGCTCTCCCTCGCCAAAACGCTGATAAGAGAACGGACTGCTGGTCCAGCCTTCGGTTTCGAGAACGCCCGGCTCCAGGCTCTGCACATTGCCGGTCAGGATCTGTCCGTTGGCGTCGGCGATCAGATAGAGGTTGGCGCCGGGCTGGCGCGAGCGGGCCTCGACTACACGGACCAACACCGGCAGACCGCCACGTTGATAGGCGCGAGCCAGACCGAGCACCTCGTCATTGATGGTGTCCTGTGTCTGCCCGGTCAGCATGCGCGCCGACAACGAGGTCATGTAGAAGACGAGCGCCACCGCGCAGAGCGCGAAGAGCAGGAGGTAGAGCGCCGAAAGCCGCGCTGCCGTCGTCTTCATGATGGCTGGCACGGAAAGAGCCATGCCGCAGCTAGCCGCTCTTCAGCATATAGCCGGCGCCGCGAACCGTATGCAGGATGGGCTTGTCGAAGCCCTTCTCGATCTTGCCGCGCAGCCGCGAGACATGGACGTCGATGACATTGGTCTGCGGATCGAAATGATAGTCCCAGACATTTTCGAGCAGCATGGTGCGCGTCACCACTTGGCCGGCATGCCGCATCAGATATTCGAGCAAGCGGAATTCACGCGGCTGCAGCGTTATCTCGCGTGACGCACGGCGTACCGAATGCGACAGCCTGTCGAGTTCGAGATCGCCGACGCGGTAGACGGTTTCGGCTTCCTTGGCGCTGGCGCGACGGTTCAGAACCTCGACGCGGGCGAGAAGTTCGGAGAAGGCATAGGGCTTTGTCAGGTAATCGTCGCCGCCGGCGCGTAGACCCGTGACCCTATCATCGACCTCGCCGAGCGCCGACAGGATCAGCACCGGCGTTGTGTTGCCCCTGGACCGGAGACCGGCAATGACCGACAGGCCGTCGCGACGCGGCATCATCCGGTCGATCACCATCACGTCGTAGTCGCCGGCGTCGGCGAGCGCAAAGCCGGTTTCGCCGTCACCAGCGACATGCGCGGTGTGACCGGCCTCGGCAAAGGCTTTCTGCAAGTAATCCGCAGCCTCGCGATCGTCTTCTATGACGAGAATCTTCATAGGGCTGTTATACGCGATTTCGCCGGAAGGTTGAGTGGCAGACATCTGCATTGTGGCCTTTGCCAAAGCGCACCGCGATCAAGATTGCCGAAGCCGTACGCGATAAAGCTGCTCGCTGCCGATGTCATTTTGCGTCGGATCGCGGAAGCGCTTTTGAAAGTGTGCGGCAGCGGACGATGGGAAGCCCGCTGCCGCCGGGGGAAGGCGCGATGACTGACTAACGCGCGCTTCTCCATGCTTTCCCCTACGGCGGCTCGGGGGTGTTGAAACTGCCGCACTGGAAAAGTCCAACGTGCCGCCGGAACGCCCTCACCCACCTGGAAAGGCCGAGAGATCGCTCCGGGGCCAACCTCAGCCCTTGGCGACGGGCAGCGCGACGAAACGATTGGTGTCGTCGCGGGTGATCTGCATCAGCACTGCCTTGCGGCCGGATTTGACTGCATCGGTCATCGCCTTGGTGACGTCGTCGGTGCCGTTCACTTCGGTCGAATTGACCGATGTGATGACGTCGCCCGGCTGGATACCGCGATCGGCGGCATCGCTGTCGGGATCGACATCGGTCACCACCAGTCCCTTGCCGTTTTCAGACTTGGTAACGGTCAGGCCGAGATCGGCCAGCGTGTCGGGCTTGGCCGGGGCGGCGGGCTGCTGCTGGTCGACAGAGGCCTGCTTGTCGCTCGAGGGCAGTTTGCCGAGATCGACCTTGACCGTCTGGCTCTTGCCGTCGCGCCACACGGTGACGTCGACCGACTTGCCAGGCGAATAGGCGCCGATCAGCCGGGCCAGTTCCTTCGGCGAAGCGACATCCTTGCCGTCGACCTGGGTGATCACGTCACCGGCCGTGATGCCCGCCTTCTTGCCGGGACCATCGTCCTGGGCACTGGAAACCAGTGCGCCGTTGTTGGACTTCAGACCAAGCGACTCAGCGATGTCGGAGGTGACCGGCTGGATTTCCACACCGAGCCAGCCCCGCTGCACGGAACCGCTCTTCATCAGGTCCTGAACGACCTGCTTGGCGGTCGAAGCGGGAATGTCGAAGGCGATGCCGACGCTGCCGCCGGATGGCGAGAAGATCGCGGTGTTGATGCCGACGACCTGGCCGTTGAGGTTGAAGGTCGGACCGCCAGAATTGCCGCGGTTGACCGATGCGTCGATCTGGATGAAGTCGTCATAAGGGCCAGCGCCGATGTCACGGCCGCGGGCGGAGACGATGCCGGCGGTGACGGTTCCACCAAGGCCGAACGGATTGCCGACGGCCACCACCCAGTCGCCGACGCGAACCTTGGAGTCATCGGCGAAGTCGACATAGGTAAACTTGCCGACGCCGTCGACCTTAAGCACGGCGAGATCGGTGCGCGGGTCGGTGCCGACCAGCTTGGCGTCGAGTTCCTTGCCGTCATGCATCACCACGGTGAAGGCCGAGCCTTCCGAAACAACGTGATTGTTGGTGACGAGATAGCCGTCATCCGAGATGAAGAAGCCCGAGCCCTGGGCAACCGGCCGCGGCTGGTCGTTGTTGCGGTCGCGGTGGCTGAAGCGCCTGTTGCCGCCACCCTGGCCGTCCTGGTCACCAAAGCCACGGAATTCCTTGAAGAAGCGGCGCAGCTGTGGATTGTTGGGCAGGTTGTTCATGCCATCCTGGTCGTCGGACGGGTCGGAGCCATCATCGGCGGCCGGGCTGATCTTGGCCTTGACCTTGACACTGACAACGGCGGGAGAAACGCGCTCGACGACATCGGCGAAGCCCGGCACCTGCGGCGCCTCGACGCGTACGGCATCGGCCAGAACAGGGCTGGTTCCGCTGGTCAGCGCGCCAACGCCGATCGCACCGGCCACGGCGACAGATGCGACGGCAGCCATGAGACGCTTGCGGGTGACGGAATATGAATTGGGGGCAATATTCATGGATCTCTTATCCTCTTTCAACGGACGCTGCTTGGTCGGCATCCTCGGAAAGGAGAATTAGAGCGGCACACATTACAGCGCCATTTCCGACACATGAAACTTTGGTAATGTTTGGGAGTGACGGCGGACGTCAGTCGCGGCGCAATATGGCGTCCAGCGCCGCCTGTTCCTCAGTGGTCAACGCATTGGTCGCCAGCACGCGGCGCGACCGCGCGGTCAGCACGATGAAAACACCTCCAACCAGCAACAGCAGGACGGGCGTGCCCCATAGCAACGCATTGCGCAGGTCGAAACGCGGCTTCAGCAGCACGAACTCGCCATAGCGCGAAACCACGTAGTCCATGACCTGCTGGTCGGTGTCGCCGGCGACGAGGCGCTGACGCACAAGGACGCGCAGGTCGCGGGCAAGGTCGGCATCGGATTCGTCGATCGACTGGTTCTGGCAGACCATGCAGCGCAAGCCTTCCGACAGCGCCCGCGCCCGCGCCTCCAGCGTCGGATCAGGCAGCACCTCGTCAGGCTTCACCGCCGAGGCCGTGCCGGCAAAGAACAGCGCCAGCAGCAGGACAATGGAGGTCAGAGAAAACCGCGCGTTCATGGCAGGGTCGCGGATGGCACCGCGCTCGCCTGCTTGCGCCGCCGCGACGGCGCGCCGACGCGCAGGCGCCGGTCCATCAGTG
>NZ_RZOL01000110.1:0-16006 GCF_004022985.1 Mesorhizobium sp. M7A.F.Ca.ET.027.02.1.1
GCGAAGGACAGGCCGAAGACGATCGCCGAGGAGAGCGAAATCCACCATTGCGTCGACGGCGCGTTGATCGTCGTCTCGTGATGGAAGATTTCCAACCCGAGGCCGAAGGCGATCGGCAGCACGCCGAGAATGGCCGACACAGCCGTCAGCACGACCGGGCGGGCGCGCTCGCGGCAAGTCTGCAGCACCGCCTCGACCTTGTCCCAGCCTTCTTCACGCAGCCGGTCATAGGTGTCGATCAGCACGATGTTGTTGTTCACCACCACGCCGGCCAGAGCGATGACGCCGATGCCCGACATGACGATGCCGAACGTCTCGCCGGTTATCAGCAGCCCGAGGAACACGCCGATCGTCGCCATGACCACGCAGGACAGCACCAGCCAGACGCTGGTGAACTTGTTGAACTGCGCCAGAAGCACCAGGAAGATCAGGAAGATCGCCGCCCCGAAGGCCTTGCTGAGGAAGGCGCTGGCTTCGGCGCTGTCCTCGTTCGAACCGGCCAGCTTCCAGCGGATGCCGCTGCCGAGATCCATGTCGGAGACGGCCTTGGTGACCTGCTCCTGCACAGCCGCGACCTGAGCGCCGGCGGCGACGTTGGCCTGGACGACCACCGTACGCGCGCCGTCGATGCGGTTGAGGATGCCGACCGTCGGCTCGGGCTTGCGCACGACGAAGTTCGAGATCGGCACCGAGCCTTGTGAGGTCTGCACCCTGAGTTCGTCGAGCGTCGACAGCGTGCGCCGGTCTTCGGGCAGGCGCAGCCTTATGTCGACCGCGTCGTCGGCGCCGGCGGGCCGGTATTCCGAGAGCTTCAACCCGTTGGTCACCAGTTGCACCACCGTGCCGACCGAGGTTGGGCTGATGCCGTACTGCGCCGCCTTGGCACGATCCACCTCGAGCGCCCAGTCGACACCGGGCGGCGGCAGGCCGTCGGAAATATCGATGACGCCGGGCACCTTGCCGATGCGCGCCGCGACCTCACGGGCCTTGTCGTCGAGCCCCTTGGGGTCGACGGCCGAAAGCCTGATCTGGATCGGCTTGCCGGTCGGCGGACCGGCTTCCGGCACGCGCACCTCGACATCGACGCCGGGAATGCCGGCCATGACGCCGCGCAGATCGTCCAGGATGTGGTTCGCCGACTTGCGCTCGCGCCAGTCGATAAATTCGTACTGGATGACGCCGACGACGTCTTCGGGGATATCCTGGCCGCCGCCTTGCGTCTTGCCGACGCGGGTGTAGACCGACTTCACACCCGGCCAGCCGAGCAGCCTGTCTTCCGCGATCTTGGTCGCGGTATCCATTTCGGCCAGCGAAAGATTGCCGCGCGCATGCACGTAGAGCAGGCCATAATCCGGCTCGACATTCGGGAAGAACTCGACGCCGGCGCCGTATTTCGAATAGGCAAAGCCGACGCCGAACAAGAGCGCGACGGTCAGCACCAGCACGGTGATGGGGAAGCGCACCGCCTGCTTGACGATCGCCATGTACCAGCCGTCGCGATTGTCATCCTCATGATGCGGCGGCGCCTTGGCGAAGATCGCACCCAGCGTCGGCGCGAAGACAAGCGCGTAGAGCATCGAGGCCGATAGCGTGACGATCAGCGTGATCGGCATGTACTTCATGAAGTCGCCGATGATGCCCGGCCAGAACAGCAGCGGCGAGAAGGCGGCGATGCGCGTCATCGTCGCGGCGATGACCGGACCGGCCATGCGCTTGGCGGCGAGCGCGAAGGCTTCCTCCTTCGGCATGCCCTCGCTCATCCGCCGTTCGGCGAACTCGGTGACGATGATGGCATCGTCGACCAGCATGCCGACGGCCAGGATCAGGCTGAACAGCACGATCATGTTGATCGTGTAGCCCATCATCGCCAGCAGCAGGATGCCGATCAGGAAGGACGACGGAATCGCAAGCCCGATGAGCAGCGAGGCGCGGCCGGACAGCGCGTAGAGGATGACGATGAACACCAGGATGACGGCGATCATCACATGGTTCTGCAGGTCGCCGAGCAGCTGGTTGACGAAGACCGACTTGTCCTGCGTGTAGGTGACGTTCATGCCCTCGGGCATCGACTTGACGAACTCGTCGGACACCGTTCGCACCTTGGCGATGGTGTCGATCAGGTTGGAACCGATGCGCTTCTTGACTTCGATGGCGATGGCCGGCTTGCCATTGAGACGGGTCACCGTCTCGGCATCCTTGAAGGTCGAACGGATCGTCGCGATGTCCTTGGCCTGCACCACGGCATTGGGGCCGGCGACCACCGGCAGTGCGGCGACATCCTCCGGCGTTTCGATCAGCGACGGTACCTTGACGGCGTATTTGCCCTCCGAGCCTTCGATATTGCCGGCGGCGACCAGGCTGTTGGAGTTGCCGACCGCACCGATCAGTTGATCGAGTTGCAGCCCATAGGAAGACAGCTTCATCGGATCGATGACGACCTCGACGAGATCGTCGCGCGCACCCTGCAGCGAGCCCTCGAGAACACCGGGAACCTCCTCGATGCGGTCGCGCAGTTCACGCGCGGCGGCGGTCAGCACGCGTTCGGGCAGATTTCCCGAGAGCGTGACGACGAGCACGGGAAATTCGGAAATGTTGACTTCGGTGACGACGGGTTCTTCCGCCGCCTGCGGCAGGTCGGCCTTGGCGTCCTGCACCTTGCTGCGCGTGTCCTGCAGCGCAGTGGCCAGATTGGTCTGCGGCTGGAATTCGACCAGCACGTAGCCGCCGCCCTGGAAGGCGGCCGAACGCATCTCCTTGAGGCCCTTCAGGCTTTTCAGCTTGCTTTCCATCGGCCGCAGCAGAAGCCGCTCCGAATCCTCGGGCGAAATGCCCTGGTAGATCAGGCTGACATACATCATCGGAATCGGAACGTCGGGCTCCGCTTCCTTTGGCGTCGCCTGATAGGCGACCCAGCCCGCCAGCAGAAGGAAGACGAGGACCGAAATGGTCAGGCGGGCATTGTTGATTGCGAGTCTGACGATATCCATGGCTAACGCCTGTTCTTGAATTTCCACGAGCTGCGTCGCAGCCGATTGTCCCCGCCCAGGGCTAGGCCGTCGCGATCTCTTCCTACTGCGTGCCGGCCGTCGCTTCGCCGAGCAGCTTCTTGATGATCGCTTGGTCGGCCTCGACCGGATTGACCAGATCGCCTTCCTTCACCAGTTCCTGGCCGGCGACGATGATGCGGGCGTCGGCCGGGATGCCGCCGAGGACGAGGCCGGTCGGCGTGTCATCGACGAGGTCGATGGGGAAGAACGCTACCTTGTTGTCCTTGCCCACGGCACGGATGCCGAGGTCGCCCTTGTCGCCGAGCGTCACGACCGAGCGCGGCAGCAGCACCGCGTCGGTGGGCTGTGCGTTGAGCGAGATTTCCGCCGTCATGCCGGCCGGCACCGAGCCGTCGGCATTGGGGACGGCAACCTCGACGCGGAAGGTGCGGGTCGCCGACGAGGCGTCGCGGCTGATGTAGCGCACGGTGCCTTGGACGGTCTGGCCGCTGACCAGCCGTATGGTGGCCTTGTCGCCGAGCTTGAGGTAGCCGAGATCGCGCTCGCTGACTTCGCCGCGGGCAATCACCGGATCGAGCTTGAGGATGGTCGCCACCTCGCCGCCTTGCATGATGGAGCTGCCAAGTTCCACCGGCACCCGGTCGATAACGCCGTCGAAAGGCGCCTTCACCTCGTTGCGGTCGAGTTCGGCCTGTGCCGTTTCCAGCTGCGACTGCGCCGAGGTCAGGTTCGAGCGCGCGGTGTCGAGCTGCAGCTTCGGCAGATTGCCTGATTTCATCAGCCGCAAGGCTGCGTCCAGCTCGGCCTGGCGCTGCACCACCAATTGCTTGGCGTTGTCGACCATCGAGATCTTTTCTTCCGCCGCAAGCATCAGCACCAGATCCCCCGTCTTGACGTGATCGCCTTGCTTGACAGGCAGCTTGTCGATGACACCGGCGACGCGCGTCGCCAGCACCGCCCGCTTGTCGGCTTCGGTCAGCCCGGAAATGCGGATGGCGCGTGCATAGGTCTTGCGTGGCGGCGTCACCACAGCGACCGTGCGCAGCGGTGCCTTCGGCTCGGCTTCCGCCTGCTTGGGCTTCGCCGCATCGGGCGCCTTGGCCTGTTCGGCTTCGGCTGCCTTGGCTTTGTTGGCGGCTACGCTGCCGACTGACGAAAACTCGCCTGTCGCCATCCATGCCGCGAAACCAATGAGCACAACAACGGCTGCAAGCTTGTGAAACCTGATTCTCATCCTCGTTTTTTCCACTGCGGGTTCGGCCAGCGTCCTCATAACGCGGGCGCGTCGCCGATATGGGTGCGCGCCGGGCCGTGTTCAATTTGCCGTGATCGGCGAAGCGCGCTTCTACATCAAAGTTGCACCGCAATATAGTCTGAAAGTTGCAAGATCATTGCGCCACCGGGCAAGATGCGCCCGCCGCCGCCCAGTTTTCGATCGCTTGATAGGTCGCTTCGGCGGAGCCCGGAGCCGGTTCACGACCCGATCCCGGCGCCCAGCCCCAGGCGACCAGTCTGTCGTCGCGAACATGCACCGCGATGTCCTTCAAGCTGCGGTTGCCATTGCGCAGGGGATCCTTGATCTGGGCGCAGATTTCGGCCGAGGACTTGCCTAACCAGGCCATCTCGGCTGGCGCCAGATGCCAGTTCTCGGCCCCGGGCGGCCCGTGCAATGCCTTGGAATTGCTGGAGAAATGGCAAGTCATGCAACGCAGGCCCGGACTGCCGAAGCCCGACCCGTCAGCACCGCGCTGGACATTGAAGGCGTGCACGCGCGTGCCGCCGTAATGCGCACCCGACCAGCGCGGTCGCTCGTCCGCGACATGACAGTCAGCGCAGCGCGGATGCGAGAACACCGCATAGACCTTGTCCCATTCGGACAGGGCTTTTGCTGTGTCGACTGCCACCGGCGCCGGCGTCTGGCTCTCTTGCGCGATCGCAAACGATGCTGCGAGCACAAGCATGGCAGCAGGCGTCAGCATGATGACGAGCTTCTTCATGCGAAGGCCACCGTTTTCGACAGCGGCAGCGTGCGGATGCGCTTTCCGGTGAGCGCGAAGATGGCGTTGGCGAGCGCCGGAGCCGCCGGCGGTGTGCCGACCTCGCCGACGCCGCCCATCCTGTGGAAGTTTTCCAGGATGGCAACTTCGAATACCGGGCACTGGAAGATCCGCATGGCGTCGAAATCGTGGAAGTTCGACTGTTCGACCATGCCGTCGGCGAAGGTGATTTCCTGCCCCATCGCCGCCGAAAGACCGTAGATGGCCGCCGAGATCAACTGCGCCTCGATGATGCCAGGGTCGAGCGCGGTGCCGACATCGGCGGCGATCCACACCTTCTCGATGCGGATGCCGGCCGGCGTGTCCGCCACCTGGACGATCTCGCCGACCCAACTGCCGAAGGACAGCGTGAAGGCGATACCCCTGGCCTTGCCGGCGGGCAGCGCCTCGCCCCATTTCGCCATCGCGGCGACTTTCTCCACCACCTTCACCGCCGAGGGATAAGCGGCCATCAGTCTCTTGCGCATCTCGACCTGATCGATTTTTCCGGCAATGGCGATCTCGTCCATGAAGCCCTCGTGGAAGAAGCCGTTGACCGAGCTGCCGACCGAGCGCCAGGAGCCGACGGGGATGGAGACCGGCGCTGCGACACCAGTGACCCGGTAATTCGGGATGGAGTAGGGTTGGTCGTAGGCGCCATCGACGATGGTCTTGTCGGGACCGAGCGGCGATATCGAGGGGAACAGCCGGCGCAGCATGCCGGCAATCACCGATGGCGAGGCCATCTTCATGTCGACGGCCACTGGCATGCCATCGTCGCCGAGCCGCGCCTGGAACTTGCCTATTGCGGCTGGCCGGTAGGCGTCGTGGCGCATGTCTTCTTCACGCGTCCAGGTCACCTTGACCGGACGCCCGCCCGTCTCCTTCGCCATCAGCGCGGCGCACAGTGCGTAATCCACCTCGACGCGCCGGCCGAAACCGCCGCCCATGAAGGTGGTGTGCACATTGATCTTGTCCTGCTCGATGCCGACCGCGTTGGCGCAAAGCTGCCGCACCAGGGTCGGCGCCTGGTTGCCGCACCAGATGTCGAGCGCACCGTCCTTGAACTGTGCCGTGGCGTTCATCGGCTCCATCGTCGCATGCGCCAGATAGGGCACGGAATAGTCTGCCTCGACGATCCTTTCGCGCGGCGCGTCGGCAAAAGCGGTATCGACGTCGCCATTGTCGCGCATCACCGACCCCTTGGTGGCAAGCGCCTGCTTCAGCACATCTGAAATGGCAGCGCTGCCGAGCGGGTATTCGGGATCGAACCACTGGGCGTCGATCGCCTCGGCCGCCTTGAATGCCGCCCATGTGTTGTCGGCGATGATGCCGAAGCCATGGCCATAATTCGTCTCAAGCGGCACGATCTTGATCACGCCGGGCATTTTTTCGGCCCTGGAAAGGTCCGCCTTGACCGGCTTGGCCCAGAAGCGCGGGCTCATCTTGACCGTGCCGTAGAGCATGTCCGGCAGCCTGACATCGATGCCGAAGATCGGCGCCCCGGTGACCTTGGCCAGCATGTCGATGCGCTTTTGCGGCTTTCCCAGCAGCTTCCAGTCGGCTTTGTCCTTGAGCCTGACTTCGTCCGGCGGCGCCATCGCGGCGGCAGCCGCGGCGACCGCGCCATAGGTCAGCGACTTGCCCGACGCCTTGTGCAGGATCGAACCGTCGGCCGTTTCCAGATCGGCTGCGGCAACACCCAGTTCTTGCGCCGCAGCCGCGATCAGCATCTGCCGGGCAGCGGCACCCGCTTGCCGCATCTTGTCAAAACCATCGCGTGTCGAAGCCGAACCGCCGGTGCCCTGCAGGGCAAGGAACTTGCCGACCACGCCGAGACCCGAGCGCACCGCTTGCGCCGTCATGCTCTCGTCGAAGAAGGCGAACGGACCGCCCTCTTGAAGGATCGCGGCGTTATAATAGGCATGGGATGCCGGTCCATGCTCGACCTTGACCCGGTCGAGCCCGACGTCGAGTTCCTCTGCGACCATGGCCGCCAGCGTCGTCGAGATGCCTTGCCCCATCTCGGCGCGCGGCGCGACGATGGTGATGGTGTTGTCGGCGCCGATCTTCACATAGGGGTTGAACGTCGCCTCGCCCTTGCCGAGTTCGGCCTCGAGCGGGTTCGGAAAGGGCTTGCGATAGTAATAATAGCCGACGGCAACGCCGCCCGCGACGGCGGCAGCACCAATCAGAAACGTGCGGCGGGCGATCTTTCCAACACTGGCCATGGTGATCAGAGCCCCGCCGTCTTGAGTACCGCGGCCTTCTTGATGGCCGAGCGGATTTTGGGATAGGTGCCGCAGCGGCAGAGATTGCCGCCCATGGCGTTGTCGATGTCGGCATCGCTTGGGTCGGCGACTTCATCGAGCAGCGCCACCGCGCTCATGATCTGGCCGGCCTGGCAGTAGCCGCATTGCGCGACCTGTTCCTCCAGCCATGCCTGCTGCACCGGATGCAGCTTCCCCGCGGTGCCGATGCCTTCAATGGTCGTGATAGCGCCGCTGACCTGCCCAACCGGGAGTGAGCAGGAACGCACCGGCTGACCGTCAACGTGAACTGTGCAGGCGCCGCAGGCTGCGATGCCGCAGCCGAATTTTGGCCCTGTCTTGCCAATGAGATCGCGAAGCGCCCACAGCAGCGGCATTTCAGGATCGGCATCGATATCGAAAGACTGACCGTCGACGGTAAGGCGCATGGGGATACCCTTTGTTGTCGTCCACTGCCAAGGCGAAGCGTCCTCTCGAACGTTTCGCTCCGATACAGATTGACAAATTTCGTCATTTTGTCAAATAGGATTTTGCAGGATAGAATTGCTCCATGAACCCGATCGAAGACATCGCCGCCATAGATCCCAAGCGCGTCCGCATCCTGGACGGCGCGATGAAGGTGTTTTTGGCCTATGGCTTCACCCGCACCACCATGGACGACATCGCCCGCGCCGCAGACATGTCGCGCCCGGCGCTCTATCTCCTGTTCAAGAACAAGACCGACATTTTCCGCGCCATCGCCATGATGATCCTGTCGCGCTCGGTCGAGGCAGCAAAAACGGCTCTAGCCGGCGAGGGTGCTTTCACCGAGCGCATGATGCGGGCCATCGACGAGGCATTCATCTCAATGATGGGCGCGGTCGTTGCTTCGCCGCACGGCGCCGAATTGCTGGACATGAAATCGAGCCTTGGCGATCTGGTGGGCTGCTGGCGCGGCGGGCTTGGCCAACACATCGGCGCCGCGATAGAGCGCGAGGCAGCCAGGAACGGCGTCGACCTGGCGGCCAGAGGCCTGTCGGCGCAACTGCTTGCCGACATGCTGCTCGACGGGCTGGAAGGCATGAAGGCGCGGATCAGAGATCCGGAGGGGCAGCGGCAGGCAGCCGCTGCCCTGATCAGGGTGATCGACCTGACCTTGAAAGCTCGATGAAACCAGTATCGGGTTTTCAGTTCAGGCCCGACGGCGAACCACCTCCGGATTTTTGCGCACAGCGAGGAATTCCTTGACCCGCCGGCCAGGTGCCGGACCGCGCACCGGCTTGAAGCCGTCATCGAGTTCGCCGGAGAGATCGAGCGTCGGACGCTTGCCGACGGCCTCGTAATTCTCTTCCAGCCAGTCGCTGGCGGCGGTGCGGCCGAGATCACGCAGGTAGGTCAGGAACGCCCATTCGGCGTTGACCTTCGAGGACGCCGACAGGTCCTTGAATGCCTCATCGGCATCGATGCGGTGCATGCGGATGTCGCGGTACTCGCCATGCGGCAGACGGCCGGCGGCGATCAGTTCCTTGACGAAGGCGATCGAGCGGAATTCGCGCAGGAGCCCGGCGTTGAAGGCGATCTCGTCGATGCGGTTCTGGATCTCGTTGGCGCTTCTTGGTGTTCCCTCCCGTACCACCGGATTGATCTGCACCAGAAGCACGTCCTCGGTCGCAGCCGTCTTGAAGAACGGATAAAGCGCCGGGTTGCCGCCATAGCCGCCATCCCAATAGGGCACCCCCTTGATCTCGACAGCACGGAACAGTTGCGGCAGGCAGGCCGAGGCCATCACCGTGTCGAGGTCGATCTCGCCATCGGAAAAGACGCGCAACTGTCCGGTCTCGACATTGGTCGCCGAGATGAACAGTTCCATCGACTTGCAGGCGCGGACATTGTCGAAATCGATCTCCTGCTGAACCACGTCGCGCAGCGGGTTGAAGCCGAGCGGATTGGCGACATAGGGCGAGAACACCCGCGACATGGTGTCGAAGAAGACATAGCCAGGCGTATTCTCGATCGACCAGTTGCCCCAGGCGACATCCCACGGCATGCGGTGTACCGGGCTGAACCGGCCCTTGGCCGCCACCGCGCGCCAGAAATCGTCAAGTTTCTGCCGCGCTCCCTCGACACCTCCGCGCACATATCCGTCGGCCAGCGCCACCGCGTTCATGGCGCCGGCGCTGGTGCCGGACACTGCTGATATCTCCAGCCGTCCGTCCTCCAGCAGGCGGTCGAGCACACCCCAGGAAAAGGCCCCGTGCGAGCCGCCGCCCTGAAGCGCGATGTTGATCTTCTTCTTTGTCTCCTCCGCCTTGCCGTTTTTGGTCATGGCGTCGTCCTTGGTTCGTTTTGGATAGATGAGAAGATTTTGCGCCTCACGCGGCGGTCCAGCCGCCATCGACCGAGAGATGCGTGCCGTTGATCTGCGCTGCCGCGTCCGAGCACAGGAACACCGCCGCTGCCGCGATCTGCTCCACCGTGACGAATTCCTTGGTCGGCTGCTTGTCCAGCATGACCTCACGGATGACGGTCTCGCGATCCATCTGATGGGCTTTCATCTGGTCGGGGATCTGCGCCTCAACCAGCGGCGTCAGCACATATCCGGGGCAGATGGCGTTGCAGGTAATTTTTTCACGCGCCAGTTCGAGCGCAACGGTCTTGGTCAAACCCATGATGCCATGCTTCGCCGAGACATAGGCCGATTTGAACGGCGACGCGACCAGGCCGTGCGCCGAGGCGATGTTGACGATCCGGCCACCGCCGGCCTCCTTCATCAGCGGGATCGCGGCTGCAATGGTGTGGAACGCCGACGACAGGTTGATTGCGATAATGGCGTCCCATTTCTCGATCGGAAAGTCCTCAACCGGCGCGACATGCTGGATGCCGGCATTGTTGATGAGGATATCGACCGATCCGAATGTCTCAGCCGCCTTGGCGATCAGCGCCCGGCATTCGGCCGGTTTCGACATGTCGGCCTTGATGTAGGCGATCTTCACCTTGTGCTGTCTGGCGATCGCATCGGCGACGGCGTGGTCGGCTTCCGTGTCGGAGAAAGAGTTGACGACGACATTATGGCCTTCGGCCGCCAACGCCTGGGCGATGGCCAGGCCAATGCCCGATGTGGAGCCGGTGATGACTGCGGTTTTTCTGGCGGCCAAGGGTGGAGTCCTCTGGTTGCGGCAAGAGCGAGCTTATGTTGCACTGCAGCATATATGCTCAATGCGACGCAATAACAGCGGCCAGAATTTCCGAGGAGATGAAATTTTCGTCATGAGCGGCCACACGGCCGCTCACCAGGAGGATATCGTTTGGATCGCCCGTCGCTCGCCAGGCGCCGATAAGCCTCAGGCAGCCAGCTCCGGCACCGGCCCGACATAGCGTGACTGCGGGCGGATCAGCCGCCCGGTCGTCTGCTGTTCGCGCGCATGCGCGATCCAGCCGGCGACGCGCCCAGCGGCAAAGACATTGCTGAAGGTTTGTGGCGGAAAGCCCGCCGCCTCCAACAGCAGCGCGGTGTAGAACTCGACATTGGTCTGCAGCGAGCGCGACGGCTTGGCGATCCGCAGCACGTCGAGCGCTACCTGTTCCACTGTCTCCGCGAATGCCAGCCGGCGGCCGGTTTCGCCCTCGCCGCCGAGTTGCCGCACGACGGCCTTCAGCACATCGGCGCGCGGATCGCGCACACGGTAGATGCGGTGCCCGAAACCCATGATGCGCCTGCCGTGCGAGATCTCGTCGCGAAGCCAGCCGGCGGCATCGCCATGCGCCTGGATCGCATCCAGCATCTCGATCACCGGACCGGGCGCCCCGCCATGCAGCGGCCCCTTTAGCGCGCCGAGCCCGGCCAGCACGGAGGATGTCAGGCCGGCCTGCGTCGAGGCCACCACGCGCGTCGCAAAGGTCGACGCATTGAGGCCATGATCGCAGACGGTCACGAGATAGGTATCGAGCGCCTTCGCCAGCGCCGTCGAGGCGACGCTGCCGCTCAGCATCTTCAACATGTCGGCGGCATGATCGGCGCGGCTGTCCGGCGCGATCGGCTGCTCGCCGCGCCGCAGGCGCAGCAGGGCCGGTGTCAGCACGGCAGGTGCCGCGATCAGCCGCAATGCGTCCGTCAGCGTGTTGCCGTCCGGCAGCAGCGCCATGCCGGCGCGCATGGCGCTGTAAACATCGAGCGACGCCAGCAGCGGCAGCGAGGGCAAGAGCCGTTCGAACACCTCAGCGCGTGCCTGGCCCAGTGCCCGCGTCAGTTGCGCCTCATCGGGAAGGTCGTCGAAGAAGCCGTCGAGCAGCAACCGCATCACCTGGGCATAGTTCAAGCGGCCGGCCAGCTCCGGCAGCGAATGACCTCGGATCGTCAGACGGCCACCAAGACCATCCACATCGGAAAGCACGGTTTCCGCCGCCACCACATCATCTAGCCCATTCGCCATAGCCTGTCTCCTTGAAGCATTTCCCGATCGGAGATAGAGATGGGCAACGTTTCCATCAATCTTGATCAATAGAATCAATATCAGGGCTCGATATGTCCGAGTGGTTGTCCCGGGAAGAGGCGCTTGAGCGCCTCAATGTGCGGGCGCAGACGCTGTACGCCTATGTCAGCCGTGGGCGCATCGGTATGCGGCCCGACCGCGCCGATCCGCGCCGCAGCCAGTACCGCGCCGACGATATCGCCGCACTGGCGACCCGCCGGGCGCGCGGACGGAGCCCATCAGTCATCGCTGAAAGCGCCATTGCCTGGGGCGAACCCTCAATCGCAACGGCGATTTCGACCGTCTCGCACGGTCGGCTCATCTATCGCGGGCAGGACGCTGCAGTGCTCTCCGGGCACGCCACACTGGAAGAAGCCGCCGCCATTCTCTGGGCTCTGCCGGAACCGGTGGCTTTCGAAGCACCGTCGCCGGATGTGCCCCATCAAGCCGGCCGGGCCTCGGCTTTTGCGCAACTTGCCGTGCTTGCCGGCCAAGGGCGCCCGTCGATTGGGCGCAACCGGGCCTCGCTGCATGCCGATGCCGCGCACGCTGTCGGCGTGCTGGTCGCCGCGCTGGGCGCACCGGCAGGACCAGATCCCGTCCATCAGCGGCTGGCGCAAGCCTGGTCGGTGGACGCCGGCGGCGCCAATGCGATCCGCCGCGCGCTTGTCCTGCTTGCCGATCATGAACTGAATGCGTCGACCTTCGCCGCGCGCGTCGCAGCCTCGACCGGCGCGCCGCTGGCCGCTTGCCTGCTGGCCGGGCTCGCGACGCTGTCAGGCCCTCGCCATGGCGGTGCCGCCGAGGCGGTGATGCAACTGGCCGAGGATGCGGCCCGACATGGCGCCGATGCGACGATCCGGCGCTGGCTCAGCCACGACCGGCCATTGCCGGGGTTCGGTCATCAGCTCTATCCTGACGGCGATCCCCGAGGGGCGGCGTTGCTGTCGGTGATCGAGGTTGACGGCACACTATCGTCGCTGCGCGACGCTGCCTTTGCGGCGACCGGCGCGCTTCCCAATATCGACTTTGGGCTGGCAGCGCTGACGCGCAGCCTCGGCTTGCCGCGCGATGCGCCGTTTCGCCTGTTTGCGCTCGCACGCAGCGTCGGCTGGGCCGAGCACACGGTCGAACAGATCACAAGCGGAAGTGTCATCAGGCCGCGCGGCCGCTATGAGGGCGTGCTGGTGTAGGGTTGCAAGAGCGCCAAGCGCTCAGGACATCGTGTCGAGCTTGCGCTGCATGGCCGCGATCTGGTCCTTCAGTTCCTGAAGATCGTCGGGTTTTTCTGACGTTTCCTTCCTGGCCGGCTCGGGCGACGGCGCGGCGGCTGGCGCGGTGCCGGCGGGCGGGAACGGCGTGAACAGCCGCATCGCATTCTGGAACATTTCCATGTTGCGGCGTGTCTGTTCCTCCAGCGCCTTGATCGGCGTGGTGATCTTCATCATGTCGAGCGGCGACTTGCCGATCGCCCCCTTCATCTGCTCGCGAAAGCGCTCCTGCTCCTTGGAAAAGGCAAGCATCGACTGTTCGAGGAAGCTCGGCACGATCATCTGCATCTGGTCGCCATAATAGGCGATCAGCTGGCGCAGGAACGGGATCGGCAGCATGTTTTGCCCGTCCTTGTTCTCCAGTTCGAAGATGATCTGTGTCAGCACCGGATGCGTGATGTCGTCGCCGGTCTTGGCGTCCTGGACGGTGAACTCCTCGCCCTTCTTGACCATCTCGGCGAGGTCCTCGAGCGTCACATAGGTGCTGGTGCCGGTGTTGTAGAGGCGGCGATTGGCGTATTTCTTGATGATGATCGGATCGTCTTTAGCGGCCATCTACATCCTCCCGGGGACACCGGCGCGCCTCTGAGCAAGCCGCCGATAACGATTGTGCCTTTTTTTTGAGGATATGCGCAAAAGCTTCACAATTCCAAGCAGTTTGTGCAGTGCGGGATCACTAAATGCTGCATAGCAGGCAAAATATGCTGCGCAGCAATGGACGAATGGTCGCCATGGCAAGGCACGGCCTGCTTGCGGCGCATGGGCGCCATGCCCATTTCCGGTTTGACTTGGGGTTAGGAAAGGGCAAGAAAAGTCCCCAACGACAGAGCAACACCCTTGAAGTCTGGAGAAGAAAATGTCCGCTTCCATCGTCATTGCCAGTGCGGCGCGCACGCCGGTCGGCTCCTTCAACGGCGCCTTTGCCGCCACCCCGGCGCATGAGCTCGGTGCCGTCGTCATCAGGGAATTGCTGTCACGTGCCGGTGTCGAACCAGGCGAGGTCGACGAGGTCATCCTCGGCCAGGTGCTGACCGCCGCGCAAGGCCAGAACCCGGCCCGCCAGGCATCGATCAATGCCGGTCTGCCCAAGGAAACCACCGCCTGGGGCCTCAATCAGGTTTGCGGCTCGGGCCTGCGTGCCATTGCGCTCGGCATGCAGCAGATCGCCATCGGCGACGCCAAGGTGATCATCGCCGGCGGCCAGGAATCGATGTCGCTTTCGACGCATGCCCAGCACCTGCGCGCCGGCGTCAAGATGGGCGACTTCAAGCTGATCGACACCATGATCAAGGACGGGCTGTGGGACGCCTTCAACGGCTATCACATGGGCAACACCGCCGAAAACGTCGCGCGTCAGTTCCAGATCACCCGCGAAGACCAGGACCAGTTCGCGCTCGCCTCGCAAAACAAGGCCGAGGCCGCGCAGAAGGCCGGCAAGTTCAAGGACGAGATCGTCGCCGTCACACTCAAGGGCAAGAAGGGCGACACCATTGTCGACCAGGACGAATACATCCGCCACGGCGCCACGCTCGACGCCATGACCAAGCTGAAGCCGGCCTTCGACAAGGACGGCACGGTGACCGCCGCTAACGCCTCCGGCATCAATGACGGTGCCGCCGGCGCGCTGCTGATGAGCGAGGCGGAAGCGGTGAGGCGCGGCATCACCCCGCTGGCACGCATCGTGTCCTGGGCAACCGCCGGCGTCGATCCGCAGATTATGGGCACCGGCCCGATCCCAGCATCGCGCAAGGCCTTGGAAAAGGCCGGCTGGTCGGTCGGCGATCTCGACCTGGTCGAGGCCAACGAGGCCTTTGCCGCCCAAGCCTGCGCCGTCAACAAGGACATGGGCTGGGATCCTTCGATCGTCAACGTCAACGGCGGCGCCATCGCCATCGGCCACCCGATCGGCGCGTCGGGCGCCCGCGTCTTCAACACGCTGGTCTTCGAAATGCGCCGGCGCGGCGCCAAGAAAGGCCTCGCCACCTTGTGCATCGGCGGCGGCATGGGCGTCGCCATGTGCATCGAAGCACTCTGAAAAAGAAGTGAGTAGCAAATAGGGAGTAGTCAATAGGGAAGAATTGCGTCAGCGCGACGGGACGTAGATCCCTACTCGCTATTCGCTACTCCCTATTCGCTCTCCCGACCAAAGGGAGGGAACACGCATGACCAAGGTAGCAATCGTCACAGGCGGATCGCGCGGCATCGGCGCGGCGATCTCGATCGCATTGAAGACCGTCGGCTATTCGGTTGCGGCGAACTATGCCGGCAATGACGCCGCAGCGGCGAAATTCAAGGCCGAGACCGGCATTCCGGTCTACAAATGGTCGGTCGCCGACTATGATTCCTGCGCCGCCGGCATCAAGCAGGTCGAGGCCGATCTCGGCCCGGTTTCGGTGCTGGTCAACAATGCCGGCATCACCCGCGACGCCATGTTCCACAAGATCACGCGCGAGCAGTGGAAAGAGGTCATCGACACCAACCTGTCCGGCGTCTTCAACATGACGCATCCGCTGTGGAGCGGCATGCGCGACCGCAAGTTCGGCCGCGTCATCACCATCTCCTCGATCAACGGCCAGAAAGGCCAGGCCGGCCAGGTCAACTATTCCGCCGCCAAGGCTGGCGACATCGGTTTCAGCAAAGCCCTCGCTCAAGAGGGAGCTCGCGCGGGCATCACTGTCAACGTCATCTGCCCTGGCTACATCGCCACCGAGATGGTCAAGGCGATCGACGAGAGGGTGCTCAACGACCGCATCATCCCGCAAATCCCCGTCGGCCGCCTCGGCGAACCGGAAGAAATCGCGCGCTGCGTCGTCTTCCTCGCATCCGAAGATGCAGGCTTCATCACCGGCTCGACCATCACGGCCAACGGTGGCCAATACTTCGCCTGACGACAACCACGTGGCTTGAAACGTGCACGTGCCGGCGGTGTCGCCGGCACGTTCGTCTTTAGACGCAACTGCTCCGATACAGCGC
>NZ_RZOL01000111.1:0-15975 GCF_004022985.1 Mesorhizobium sp. M7A.F.Ca.ET.027.02.1.1
GGTCGGGGCTCTTCTCGATCTTTTGCCTGAGCTGCCGGACATAGACCCTGAGATACTGCACATCGGTCGAATCGCCCCAGACCTGCTTCAAAAGGAAATGATGGGTCAGCACCTTGCCGGCGTGCTGCACCAGCATGCGCAGGATGTCGTATTCCTTCGGCGACAGCTTTACCTCCTTGCCCTCGACCTTGACGATGCGCTTGACCAGGTCGACGCTGAGATCGCCGGTCTGGAAAATCGGCTTCTCGCCCTGTTGCTGGAACTTGTGGCGGAGCGCCACGCGAATGCGCGCCACCAGCTCGTTCATGCCGAAAGGTTTGGTGACATAGTCGTCGGCGCCGAGTTCCAGGGCCTGGACGATGCCGGCCTCGTCGGTCCGGCTGGACAGCATGACCACTGGAATGTCGAGACCATCGTCGCGCCATTTGCGCAGCAACTCATGACCGCTCATGCCGGGCAGCCCAAGGTCGAGCAGGACGAGGTCCGGCTTCTCCGCCTCCATCAGCTCGATCGCCACCTTCGCGTTCGGCGCCTCGCTGACCGCATAACCTTGACTGCCGAGCCCGACGCGCAGCAGCTTGCGGATCGGCGGCTCGTCATCGACGACCAATATCCTGACGTTCGAGTTTGTCATGCCAGGTCACCCACGTCGTGGTCGTCGGTATTCGAAGCGTCGAAATTGGGCGGATTTGCCGGCCTGGGCATTTTGATGGTGAACACCGCGCCCGAACCGTCGGTCCGGTTTGCCGCCATGATGGTGCCACCCATCGCTTCGACGAAGCCGCGGCAGATCGACAGGCCGAGCCCCGTACCGGCGCGGATCTGGTCGCCCTTGCGCACTCGATAGAACGTGTCGAAAATCCGTTCCAGATCGCCGGGAGGAATGCCTGGCCCTTCATCCATGATTTGCAGCAGGACGGAGCCATTGTCGGTCCAACCCTGCATGCGAATCGTCGAGCTTGCCGGGGCATATTTCGCCGCATTGTCGAGAAGATTGAACAACGCTTGCTCGAACAGCACCGGGTCGACCTTCAACATCGGCAAATCCTTGGGGATGTCGGTCTCGATCTTGTGCTCGCCAATGATTTTCCTGGCCCTTTGCAAGGCGGAGCCGACGATGTCGCCGACATAGTGAAAGGCGTAGTTCGGCTCCATCGCGCCGGACTCGATCTTGGTCATGTCGAGCAGATTGGCGATGAAGCGGTTCAACCGCTCGGATTCGTCGAGCACCGTCGACAGCAGTTCGGCCCGGTCCGGTTCGGGAAGCGCTGCTGAAAAATCCCGCAGCGTGCCGGCCGCGCCCATGATGGCGGCGAGCGGCGTTTTCAGATCATGGGAAATGGAGGTGAGCAGCGCCGAGCGCAGCCTGTCCGCCTCAGCGGCGAGCTTAGCGCGGTCGACGTCGGCAACCAGTTGTATACGCTCGATGGCGACCGCCGCCTGGTCGGCCAGTGCGTCAAGCAGCCGCTGCTGCTCGGGCGTCAGCAGCGGACCCTGCTTGTCGTTGTCGAGGCCGACGACCCCGATGGCCGTGCGCCCCGTCCGCAAGGGCAAATAGAGGCGCTTGGCGCCCGGAAGCGTGTCGGCGCCACGACCCGCCGCACGATTGTGCTCCCAGGCCCAGCGGGCGGCGGCGATGTCGGCCTCGGCCAGCGTGTCGTCGGGCGGATAGCCGGCCTTGACGGTGATGGTCCCGTCTTCCGGCAAAAGCAGCACAACCCGCAGCTTCAGCATCGAGGCGATCTGGAAGGCCGTGGCCCAAAGGACGTCGTCGAGCGTGCCGGCGCCGGCGAGCTTCTTTGAAAAGAGGTAGATGTCTTCCGTGGCCCGCGCCCGCGAGCGGGCGGCGACCGCCTGGCGCTGCACGCGCGCCGTCAGATTGCTGGCGATGACCGCAACGACGAGAAAGACGCCAAGCGCGACGATGCTCTCCGGATCCCGGATCGTCAGCGTGTAACGAGGCTCCAGGAAGAAATAATTGAAAGCAAGGGCGCTGGCGAAACAAGCGTACAGAGCCGGCCACAGACCGCCGGTTACCGCCGATGCCAGTACGCCGATGAGAAGAATGATCGCCAGGTTGCGAACGTCGAGAAACTGGTCGAGAACGACGGCGAAGGCGAGCGAACCGATGACAAAGGCCGTGGCCTTGAGATAGGGCCAGATCTCGAACTGCCACTGCTCGTCCGCCGCCTTGACACTCCTCGACGTCACCTCGGCATTGCGTTCGGTTCCTGAAATGACATGGACGCTGATGTCGCCGGCATTGCGGATGAGATCGTAGGTGAGCGAACCTTCGATCAATTCCCGCCAGCGCGACCGGGTCGGCCTGCCGACCACGATATGGGTGAAATTGTTCGCCGTCGCATGGCGAACAATGTCCTGCGCGATGTTCTGACCGGGAATGGTGGTCACCTCGGCGCCGAGCTGTTCGGCAAGCCGCAGGTTCGTAGCCAGCCGATCCTTGTCCGCTTCGGGCATGCTGGCCGAGCGAGGGCTGTCGACATGCAGCGCCGTCCACGGGGCACGGAGCCGGTCTGCCAGCCTGCGCGCATAGCGAATACGCGCCGCCCCGCCCGGACGTGCGTCGACGCAGACGAGAACCCTTTCCCCCGCGGCCCACGGTCCGGGAATGGCGTGGGCCTGCATATGGATCAGCAACTGGTCGTCGACGCGCTGCGCGGTGCGCCGCAGCGCCAGTTCCCTGAGCGCCGTCAGATTGCCCGGCGAGAAATAGTTCTCGATCGCGCGCTGCGCGGTGTTGGGGAAATAGACCTTGCCTTCCTCAAGCCGCTTGATCAGGTCGTCGGGGGTGAGATCGATGATCTCGACATCGTCGGCCTGGTCTATGATGGAATCGGGGACCGTCTCGCGAACCCTGACCTTGGTGATCTGGGCGACGACGTCGTTCAGGCTTTCGACATGCTGGATGTTGAGCGTCGTATAGACGTCGATGCCGTGCGTCAGGATTTCCTGGACGTCGAGATAGCGCTTGGGATGGCGGCTGCCGGGCGCATTGGTGTGGGCGAGTTCGTCGATGAGAACCAGCGCCGGGCGCCGGGCGAGGATGGCGTCGATATCCATCTCGTCGAGGATGCGCCCCTTGTAGTCGACCTTGCGGCGGGGAATGACCTCATAACCCTCGACCAGGGCCAGTGTCTCCTTGCGCCCATGCGTCTCGACGACACCGATCACCACATCCACGCCGTCGGTCAGCCTGGCGCGGCCCGACATCAGCATCTCGTAGGTCTTGCCTACGCCGGGAGCGGCACCCAGGAATATCCGCAGCCGGCCGCGACCTTCCCGCTCGGCATGGTCAAGCAGTGCGTCGGGAGAAGGTCTGGCGTCGTTGCTTCTGTCGTCCGGCATCGGGATCGATCATGGATGGCGCCGGGGATACTGTCGATCCCCGGCCCGCACCATTCACTGTTTCGCGGCGTCCAGCGCAAGGTTGAGACCGAGCACATTGACCACCGGTTCGCCCATGAAGCCAAGCTCCCTGCCCTCGACTTGGGCATCGACAAGCGCCTTGACCTTGGCTTCATCGATCCCCCTGGCCTTGGCCACCCGGGCGACCTGGAAGTAGGCGGCTTCCGGGCTGATGTCGGGATCGAGGCCGCTGCCGGACGTCGTCACCAGATCCATCGGCACGGGCTGGTTCGGGTTTTCCGCTTTCAGCTTCTCGGCGTCCCCCTTGATGCGGTCGATCAGCTTGGGATTGGTCGGGCCGAGATTGCTGCCGCTCGAGGCGGCGGCGTTGTAGCCGTCGCCGGCAGCCGAGGGGCGGCCGTGGAAATACCTGTCGCTGGCAAAGTCCTGGCCGATCAGTTCGGAGCCGATGACCTTGCCATCCTTCTCGATCAGGCTGCCATTGGCCTGGCGCGGGAAGATCGCCTGGGCGATGCCGGTCATGCCCAAGGGATAGATCAGGCCGGTCAGGACCGTGAAGAAGACGATCATGATGATCGCGGGTCTTATCTGTTTGAACATGAGCGTAATTCCTTAAACAAGGCCAAGCGCGGTGACGATCATGTCGATCGCCTTGATGCCTACGAAAGGCACGATGAGGCCGCCGAGGCCGTAGACGAGAAGATTACGGCTGAGCAGCGCGCCGGCGCCGATGGCGCGATATTTGACGCCTCTCAGCGACAGCGGGATCAGCGCGATGATGATCAGCGCGTTGAAGATGATGGCCGACAGGATGGCGCTTTGCGGCGTCGCCAGATGCATGACGTTGAGTGCCTGCAGCGGGCCGGTCGTCTGTCCCGGTGCGACGTAGAAGACGGCGAACATCGCCGGAATGATGGCGAAATACTTGGCCACGTCGTTGGCGATCGAGAAGGTCGTCAGCGAACCTCGCGTCATCAAGAGCGCCTTGCCGATCTCGACGATCTCGATGAGCTTGGTCGGATCGCTGTCGAGATCGATCATGTTGCCGGCCTCGCGGGCGGCAACCGTGCCGGTGTTCATGGCGACGCCGACATCGGCTTGTGCAAGGGCGGGTGCATCGTTGGTGCCGTCGCCGCACATGGCCACCAGCTTACCCTTGGCCTGTTCGTCGCGGATCAGCTTCAGCTTGTCCTCCGGTGTGGCCTGCGCGAGGAAGTCGTCGACGCCGGCTTCCGCGGCGATCGCCGCCGCCGTCATCGGGTTGTCACCGGTGATCATCACCGTGCGGATGCCCATGCGGCGCAGTTCGGTGAAACGCTCGCTGATGCCGCCCTTGACGATGTCCTTGAGGTGGATGACGCCGAGCAGGCGCCCGTCGCGTTCGACCGCCAGCGGCGTGCCGCCGGACTTGGCGATCTCGTCGGCGATGGACTGGAGATCGCGGATGGATTCGCTGCTTGGGCGCGTGCCATGGGCGGCGGCTGCCGACTGGTTGACATGGGCAAGCACGGAATCGACGGCGCCCTTGCGCACCGATGAACCATCGATGTCGACGCCGCTCATACGGGTCTGCGCTGTGAAGGGCACGAAAGTGGCGTGCAGCGTTGCCATGTCGCGGGCGCGGATGGCGTATTTCTCCTTGGCCAGCACGACGATCGAGCGGCCTTCCGGCGTCTCGTCGGCGAGCGAGGCTAGCTGAGCCGCGTCGGCCAGTTCCTGTTCGGTGACGCCCTTGACCGGGCGAAACTGCGTCGCCTGGCGGTTGCCGAGTGTGATCGTGCCGGTCTTGTCGAGCAGCAGCGTGTCGACGTCGCCTGCGGCTTCCACGGCGCGGCCCGACATGGCCAGCACGTTGAATCGCACCAGACGGTCCATACCGGCGATGCCGATGGCCGAAAGCAGCGCGCCGATCGTGGTCGGGATCAAGGTGACGAACAGCGCCACCAGAACGGTCACCGAGATATAGCCGCCCGAGTAGGAGGCAAAACTCGGGATCGTCGCGGTGGCCAGCACGAAGATCAGCGTCATGCCGACGAGCAGGATGTTGAGCGCGATCTCGTTCGGCGTCTTCTGGCGCTCGGCACCTTCGACCAGCGAGATCATGCGGTCGAGGAAGGTATGGCCGGAGGCGGCGGTGATGCGGACGCGGACCCAGTCCGACAGCACCTGGGTGCCACCGGTGACCGCCGAACGGTCGCCACCGGATTCGCGGATGACCGGCGCCGATTCGCCTGTTATCGCCGCCTCATTGACCGACGCGACGCCCTCGACAACTTCGCCGTCCGACGGGATGATGTCGCCGGCCTCGACCAGGACGGCATCGCCGACCTTGAGGCTGGTGCCGGGCACGAGTTTGTATTTGGTGCGGTCCTCACCGGTCAAGAGCTTGGCCTGGGTCTCGGTGCGTGCCTTGCGCAGCGAATCCGCCTGCGCCTTGCCGCGGCCTTCTGCGACCGCTTCGGCGAAGTTGGCGAACAGCACGGTGAACCAAAGCCAGATGATGATCTGCAGCGTAAAGCCGAGATTGCCGCCTCCGGTGACCAGGTCCTTCACGAACAGCACCGTGGTGAGCGCCGAGACGACGGCAACGACGAACATCACCGGGTTCCTGGCCAGCGTGCGCGGATCGAGCTTGCGGAAGGCGCCGCCAATGGCGGGAACCAGGATGCGTGCATCCATGATGCTTGCTGATTTCGAGTTGCTCATTTTGAAGCTCCGGCTTCGGTGTTGTTGGACGGCACCCGATGATTGGATGCCGAAAGGAAATGCGGCGGCCCGTAGGCCAGCAGCCAGAGGACGAGCATGACTGCCGCAAGGCCGAGAAACGTCGACAGGGTCGGGAAAGGAGGAGGTCTCTCCTCCTTTCGGTGATCGTCCCTGTGGCCGACCTTGCGGCGCATAGCATTGAACCAGGACATGTCGGTCTCAGAAGGTCTGCCCGTGAGCCATCGCCAGGTGCTCGATGATCGGCCCTACGGCGAGCGCCGGGAAGAAGGTGAGGCCACCGACGATCAGGATGACGCCGACCAGCAGCCCGACGAACAGAGGGCCATCGGTCGGGAAGGTGCCGGCGGAAGCCGGAACCGTTTTCTTCGCCACCAGCGAGCCGGCAATGGCCAGCGCCGGGATGATGACCAGGAAGCGGCCCATCAGCATGCCGATGCCGATCGTGATGTTGTACCAGGGCGTGTTGCCGCTGAGGCCGCCAAAGGCCGAACCGTTGTTGGCCGCCGCCGAAGTGTAGGCATACAGAACCTCGGAGAAGCCGTGCGGGCCGGCATTGCCCATCGACGCCACGCCGGTCGGCAGCACGACGGCGATGGCCGTGAAGATCAGCATCGCCAGCGGCAGGCACAGTATGGCCAGCATAGCCATCTTGACCTCCTTGGCCTCGATCTTCTTGCCCAGATACTCGGGCGTGCGGCCAACCATCAGGCCGGCGACGAAGACGGCAACGACGATGTACATCAGGATGCCGTAGAGACCCGCGCCGACACCGCCGACGATAACTTCGCCAAGCTGCATGTTGATGATCGGGATCATGCCGCCGAGCGCGGTGAAGGAGCCGTGCATGGCGTTGACGGCGCCGCAGGAAGCGGCCGTGGTGATGACGGCAAACAGCGCCGACAGGGCGATGCCGAAGCGGCTCTCCTTGCCCTCCATGTTACCGCCGTCGATGCCCAGCGCATGCACCAGCGGGTTGCCGGCGGCTTCCGCCCAGTAGCAGATGGCGACACCGGCGATGAACATGACGCCCATGGCCGAGAGGATCGCCCAGCCCTGGCGCTGGTTGCCGATCATGCGGCCGAAGACATTGGTCAAGGCGGCGCCGATGGCGAAGATCGACACCATCTGGATCAGGTTGGAGATCGCGTCGGGGTTCTCGAACGGGTGCGCGGCATTGGCGTTGAAGAAACCGCCGCCATTGGTGCCGAGCATCTTGATGGCCACCTGCGAAGCGACCGGGCCGACGGCGATGGTCTGCTGCGCGCCTTCCAGCGTCGTGGCGTTGACGTAGGCGCCGAGCGTCTGCGGCATGCCGAGCCAGACATAGACCAGCGTCAGCACGATGCAGAACGGCAGCAGCAGATAGAGTGTGGAGCGGGTCATATCGACCCAGAAATTGCCGATCGACTTGCCGGACGCCCGGGCAAAGCCGCGGATCAGCGCAATGGCGATGGCAATGCCGGTGGCCGCCGAAACGAAGTTCTGCACCGTCAGCCCGGCCATCTGCACGAGATAGGACATCGTGCTCTCGCCACCATAGTTCTGCCAGTTGGTATTGGTCATGAAGCTGGCGGCGGTGTTGAAGGCCAACCCTGGTTCAACCGCTGTCATGCCGGCAGGGTTGTAAGGCAGGCTGCCCTGCAGACGCTGCAGCGCATAAAGCACCAGGAAGCCGGCGAGATTGAAGAGCAGCAGGGCGACCGCGTAGGTGGTCCAGTGCTGTTCCTCGCGTTCGCTGGTTCCGCAAATACGATAAAGCCCACGCTCAAGCGGGCGAAGGACCGGCGAAAGCAGCGTGCGGTCGCCGTTGAAGACGCGGTGCATGTAGCCGCCGAGCGGCTTCACCAGCAAAACGACGATCCCGCAATAGACCAGGATCTGTATCCAACCGTTCAGTGTCATGGGTGTGGCTTTCCGTGCCTTCAGAAGCGTTCTGGACGAACGAGGGCGTATGTCAGGTAGGCGAGCAGGAACAGCGTAACGCCGCCACCGAGAATATAGTCGACGATCATTTTTTCAGCCTCGCTCTAGAGCGCGTCACAAGATTTTATGTAGGCGAAACAAAGGGCAAAGAACAAAATTCCGATTCCGATAACGGCCATATCCATTGTGTTTATTCCTTTTTTTCTTTTGTACTTTGCGGATTTGACAGGAGAGTTCGCAATATCTCGAAAGTCCCGTCGCACCTTTGGCGACGGAACCGGTTGTATTTTCTGAAAGGAATATGGACCCGATCGCCATAAAGGTTCGAGACGGGGCGCAGTGGAAAGAAATAGGAATTTCATAAAGATTTTTGCGCGGGCTCTTCCCGACACTCCACGCAGGGATTGTCGCCCAAGACACACGGCTACAGGATTGCGATTTCCTTGCGAGCTGCCGGAAACGCGAAAGCCCGGCTGAGGGCCAGCCGGGCTTTCTATGGTGGTGTGGCTTTAGCCGCCACGGAGAACATCAATCTTCAGGCGGCGTAGCCGCCATAGCCACGCGCAACGGCGTGCACGCCCGCCACCGGCTCGAGGTCCGGCCACAGGATGCCGGCGGCTTGCGCGAATTCGAGCAACGCCCGACGCGCCTGCTCGACGCTCACATAACCTGGAACGGCCAGATCACATGTCTCCACCGCGTTTCGGTAAAGCGGGCCGCGGCGGGAGGTCGTCCAATTGGTGAGGAAATCGTGCATTTCGGCCAGCGAGGCAATCTCGCGCTTGAAGCCGAGGCCGACCGACAGTGCGACCGGTGAATGAAACAGCTTGTCGTGCATGAAGCGGGCTCCTGGTTTTTCGCGCGCTTGGAGAGATATCCGGGCGGGTCCGCGAACGGGACGCCGTGAAACGCGCAATGAGGCCGGAGGTTCCAGCTTGGGACTTGGCGATTTTTTTGATTGTGCCTGGTCGGCGAAGTTATCAATTCGCAGCGCAACGATCGCGTGCCGGACGCTCAACGGCTCCGCAGCCCCCTTGGCGACGGCAGGCTCTCCAAAATCCCGAAGGAGCCATCGAGATCGCTTGCCGCCTTGAGGCTCACGCCTTCTTCACGAACTCGGTCTTGAGCACCAGGCCTTTCACTTGCTTGGTGTTGCATTCGATCTCGCCGGGATTGCCGTTCAGGCGGATGGCCTTCACCAACGTGCCGCGCTTGATCGTCTCCGAAGTGCCTTTGACTTTGAGGTCTTTGATCAGCGTTACGGAATCACCGTCATTCAATTGAGCGCCATTGCTGTCGCGCACGATTACATCGTTCGGCATGCCATCTCCTGTGATTTGGATCCCACTACCAGATCAGATGAGAATCCCAAAACCGATGACGACCGGCAACCGTCAATTTCAGGGGGCCCATCTGCTGGGCGGCGTGAACATGTGCGACGAGAAGACGCTCAGCACGTAAATGCCTAAGTCTTCGACGCCCAAGGTGGATGAACGCTTGGGGGAAGTCCGGCATCGTCTGCAGGTACCGCTGCCAGATCTGATCCATGACCGTGGTCGGCGTGGCACATCGAAGCCGGCGCCGCCGACAACCTCCTCGATCTCCGCCACCACGCGTGAATCCGTCGCCTGCCGCATCTCGGCTTCCGCTCTGCGCCATCGAGCGGATTGGCAGCTACGCCTGTTTGTCGTCCGGATGGCCAAGCTCGCAGAACCACCCGCCCAGATACTTCACCGATGGCGCCTTGGGATCCGGAACCTGCGTTTTCGCCTCGACCGCGGCGCGGAACGGCTCGGCACTATCCTGCGGAGAAAACCCCAGATGGTTGGCGCCGCTGTTGTCGACCGTTTTCACCTTGTTGTCGGAAAGGCCGAAGGAGATCGTATGGCCGACGCGCGGCGCGGTGAGAGCTGCCTCGACCAGACGCACACAATCGGCGAAGGAGAGGTATGACCACAGCATGCGACGGTCCGCCGGTTCGGGGAAGGACGAAAAGATGCGCAGGCACGCCGTCTCGATGCCGAACTTGTCCCAGTAAAGCCGGCTCAGGCTCTCGACGAAGTTCTTCGACACGCCATAGAGGCTGTCGGGACGCACCGGCGCGTCGACGCCGATATGCGCCTCGACCTCGTGATAGCCGACGGCATGCACGGAGGAGGCATAGATGACTCGTTTCACCCCGTGTTTCCGGGCGCCCTCGTAGATGTGATAGGAGCCGCGGATGCTGGAATCCAGGATGGTTTGCCATTCGCATTCGAGTGGTGCGCCGCCGAAATGCACGATCGCGTCGCAATCCTTGGTGGCGGCAATCGTCGCCTCCATATCGGCGAGGTCGAAGACCGCTTCTTCCTCGTGTGGAGCAAGATCGCCGAACGGTTCGCGGCCGGCCAGGCGGATCGTTTTTGCCAGCGGCACCAGCCCCTTTCGCAGTTCCGAACCGAGGCGGCCGGCCGCGCCGGTGATCAGGATGCGTTCGTAATGCGGCATGATTTACTCCACTTGCGCGACGGCGGCGTTGATGCGCGCGATCGCTTCGGTCAGCACCTCTTCGCCGGTCGCGGTCGAGATGCGGAAATAGGGGGAAAGTCCATAGGCGGCGCCCGGCACCGAGGCCACGCGCCCTTCGTTCAGGAGATAATTCGCCACTGCCGTGTCGTCCTCAAGCACGACGCCTTTTGGGGTCCTGCGGCCGATCAGGCTGGCGCAGCCGATATAGGCATAGAAGGCGCCTTCCGGTGGCGAAAGCGTAAGACCGTTGATCCGCCTGATGCCGTCGACGACAAGGTCGCGGCGCGCCTCGAACGCCTGCCGAAAGCGTGCCACCTCGTCCTGGGGGCCGTTGAGCGCGGCCACCGTCGCCGCTTGCGCGATCGAGCAGACGGACGTGCAGGACTGGCTCTGGATGATCGCCATCGCCCGGGTGAGCGGCGCCGGCCCGGCGGCATAGCCGACACGCCACCCGGTCATCGCATAGGATTTGGAGACGCCGTTGACGATCAGGGTGCGGTCCCTGAGTTCCGGGCAAGCCTTGCCGAAGGAGACGAAGTCGCGTCCGTCGAACAGGATGTGCTCGTAAATCTCGTCGGAAAGCACCAGCACCTGCGGATGCCTTGCCAAAACCGCTCCGAGTGCCCGCAGGTCCGATTGCGAATATATGGCGCCGGAGGGATTGCCTGGCATGTTGAGGAACAGCCATTTCGTCCTTGGCGTGATGGCTTTTTCCAGCAACTCCGGCGTCAGCCGGAAGCCCGAAGTTTCCGGGCACTCGATAACGACAGGCGTGCCGCCGAGCAGCTTCACCATCTCGGGATAGGAGACGAAGTAGGGCGCCGGCAGGATCGCTTCGTCACCAGACTCCAGCGTCGCCATCAGCGCGTTGAAGATGATCTGCTTGGCGCCATTGGCCACGACGACGTCGTCCGCCGTGTAGTCCAGTCCGTTTTCGCGGCGGAACTTGCCGGCCACGGCTTCGCGCACCTCGGCCGTGCCGGCGGCACCCGTGTATAGCGTCTGGCCGGCCTTCGCGGCGAAATGCGCCGCTTCGATGATGTGGCTCGGTGTCGGGAAATCCGGCTCGCCCAGGCCAAGATCGATCACATCGACGCCCTTGGCGCGCAGGGCCTTGGCTGCTTGCGAAGCAGCCATGGACGCCGAAGGCTTCACCGCAGACAGGCGCGAGGCAATGTAGCTCATTTGCCGTTCTCCGAAATGTATTCCTTGGAGCGGTCGTTCGCCCGCGCCTCGATGCTGCGCTTGGACGGATCGCCATAGCCGCCGCCGCCCGGCAATTGGAGGATCAGCCGACGGCCGGCCGGAACATGCTGCCAGCCTTTGGGTCGCATCTGCGTGCCATCGTCCAGCCTGACCACGCCGGCCACTCCAGGCCCGCCGCCGTTGCGCCCATGGGCGGGATGATTGACGCGGTCGAACATGGCCGAGAAGTCGAATTCATGGCCCTCGATCGCCTCGATTTCGATAACCTGCCCGAGCCCGCCGCGGAACTCGCCGTCGCCGCCGGAATCGGGCCGCAGCTCCTTGCGCCAGATGACGATCGGGCCGGTGTGCTCCGTTGCCTCGATCGGCATCGTATGGACGCCGGAGGGGAAGGCCGTCGCCGACAGTCCGTCGAGGCCGGGGCGCGCGCCCATGCCGCCGGAATTGAACATCAGCACCTCGGCGCGGCGGCCTGAACCGCCGGAGACCGGCCGAACCGAGATATGGATGTTCCACAGTGCGCCGGCGCCCTCGGCAAGGATCTTGCCGGGCATCGCCTTGGCGATCGCGCCGAGCACCAGATCGGGAACCATATGGCCGAAGATGTGCCTGAGCGCCACCGGCGCCGGCCGCACGGCGTTCAGGATGTTGACCGGAGACGACACGGTGAAGAAGGCGAGCGACGCGGCATTGTTAGGAATATCGGGCGCCACCACGCATTTCAACGCGTAGCAGGCATAGGCCTTGCTGTAGATGATCGGGCAGTTGATGCCCCATCGGCTCATCGGGTCGGTACCGGTGAAATCGACCTCGACGCCGGCGTCCCGAACCGTGACGGTCGCCGCAAGTTTCACCGGCTCGTCGTAGCCGTCGGTCACCAGCGCGTTCGACCAGCTGCCTTTGGGCATCGCCTTGATGCGTTCGACCATGGCGTCGCGGGTGCGCGAGAAGATGAACTCGCCAAGCCCGTCCAGCGATGCCAGGCCGATCTCCTTCATCATGTCGACGAGGCGTCGGTGGCCGACTTCGTTGCAGGCGGCGAGTGAATAGAAATCGCCGACGACCTGGTTCGGCTCGCGGACGTTGGCGCGCAGGATCCTGACGAGATCGAGATTGACCTTGCCCTTCTCCGCGAACTTCATGATCGGGATCTGGATGCCTTCCTCGTAGACCGACTTGCCGTCAGCGCCGAAGCCGCGCCCACCGACATCGACCACATGCGCCGTGCAGGCGAAGAACGCAACCAGTTCGCCGTTCAGGAACGACGGCGACACCATGGTGATGTCGTGCAGGTGGCCCGTGCCCAACCATGGGTCATTGGTGACGTAGGTGTCGCCCTCGAACATGGTTTCGCGCGGGATTTCGTTCATGAAATGCAGCACCGCCTCGGCCATGGTGTTGACATGGCCGGGCGTTCCCGTCACCGCCTGTGCCAGCATCTGGCCGCGGGGATCGAACACGCCCGCCGACAGGTCGCCTGACTCGCGCACCGATGTCGAGAAAGCCGTGCGCAGCAAGGTGAGGGCCTGCTCCTCGACCACCGAGATCAACCGGTTCCACATGACCTGCATGCGGATTTCACTGATGTCGCTCATGCCTGGCTGCCTTTGCGGATCAGAAGGATCGCGCCGTCGCTCTGGATGACGGCGTCGAAGCTCGTGGTGACGACGGTGGATGTCTCACGTTCGACGATGATGACCGGGCCCACCACCCGATCGCCGGTGCACAGCCCCTCCCGTTCGACGATGCCATAGGTCCGCGGCGCACCGCTGGCCGGATCGAACACCGCGCGGCTTGTTGCCGGCTGAGTGGTCCGCTTGCCGGTGATCAGCTCGTGCCTGGCGACAGCAGGCCGGACATCCGTCGCCTTCACGGACCAGGTGACGATCTCGATCTCCAGGCCGCCAAGTCCTTCGATGGCGCGGCCGAAGAAGCGTTGGTAATTCGCCTGGAACAAATCCTCGAGCGTGGTTGCGGCATCCTTGCCGAACGGCTCGTCCGGCAGCGGCACGGGGATTTCCCAGCCCTGGCCGGCGTAGCGCATGAAGGCGGTGATTTCGCATGTGATCGCACCGTTGGCCCCTGCCCGCACGAAGCTTTCGGCTGACACTTTGAGGTCGTCGAGCAAAGCATTGGCCTCGGCCGGCTTGAACTGCGACAGCCGCGTCAGCCGGGATGCCAGGGCTTCGTAGCCGAACGGAGCCTTGAGGAAGCCGATCGCCGACCCGACGCCCGCGCCCTTGGGGACGATGCACTGGTCGATGCCGAGTTTCTCGCAAAGCCTTGCGGCGTGAAGCGGGGCCGCGCCACCGAAGGCGATCATCACGTTGTCGGAAATGTTTTTGCCGTTTTCGACGGCATGGACGCGGGCGGCATTGGCCATGTTCTCGTCCACCACCTCGCAGATGCCGAAGGCCGTCGCCATGGCATCGAGCGACAGGCGTTCGCCGACATCGCGCAGGATCGCCTGTTCGGATGCGGGCGAGTCCAGCCTGATGGCGCCGCCAGCGAAATTGTCGGGATCGAGCTTGCCGAGCACCAGGTCGGCATCTGTGATGGCCGGGCGCCTGCCGCCGCGGCCGTAGCAGGCCGGGCCAGGTTCCGATCCGGCACTTTCGGGACCGGTCTGGATGCGGCCCATGGCGTCGACCCAGGCGATCGAGCCGCCGCCGGCGCCGATCTCGATCATCTCGATCACGGGAATGGAGATCGGCATGCCGGAACCTTTGCAGAAGCGATAGGTACGCGCCACTTCGAAGGTTCTGGCGGTGCGCGGCGCATAATCCTCGATCAGGCAGATCTTTGCAGTGGTGCCGCCCATGTCATAGGAGACGACCTTTTCCAGGCCGAATCGCCTGGCGATGTCAGCGGCGAAGATGGCGCCGCCGGCCGGGCCGGACTCAACGAGGCGCACGGGAAATTCCGAGGCCGTCTCCACCGAGATCAGACCGCCGCCCGAATGGATCATGAAGACCGGGCACTCGGCGCCCATCTCCTTCAAGCGGGTCTGGAAACGCGCGAGATAGTCCGCCATCTGCGGCCGCACATAGGCGTTGGCGCAGACCGTGTTGAAGCGTTCGAACTCGCGCATCTGCGGCGAGACTTCGGCGCTGATCGAAATCGGGATGGTAAGCTTGCGGGACAGGATAGCGCGTGCCCGGCGCTCATGATCAGGGTTGGTGTAGGCATGGATGAAGCCGATCGCCACGGAGCCGAAGCCGCCGGCCGCGATCCGGTCGGCAATGCCTTCCAGGGCGGCTTCGTCGAGCGGTTGAAGCTCCTGGCCTTCCGCACCGATCCGGCCCTTTACCGTGAAACGGTGCTCGCGCGGGATTAGCGGCGCCGGCAGCTGCAGGTCGAGGTCATACTGCTCGAAACGGTTTTCGGTGCGCATCTCGATGACATCGCGGAACCCTTCGGTGGTGACCAGCGCGGTCTTGGCGCCACGGCGTTCGATGAGCGCATTCGTCGCCAGCGTCGTGCCGTGGATGATGATGCCGATCTCGGCAAGCGCGATGCCGGCATCGCGCGTGACGACGGCAATGCCGTCCAGGATCGCCTGCTCGGGCGCCGCGTAATTGGTCAACACCTTGGTGGAGAAGATCGTTCCCCTGAGGTCGAGCGCGACGTCGGTGAACGTGCCGCCGATGTCCGCGCCGAGACGGATGTCGTCTTTGGAGGTCATGCCTTGGCCTTCTGGGAAGCGAGCGCGGCGTCACGCATCTGGGAAAGGGTCTGTCGGGGCGTCAGCGCTTCGGGAGATATGGCGATGTCGAGGACCGCTCCCGTCACGGATCCGAGCGCCCGATCGAACGCCGCCGCGAAATCGCGCGTCGCCTCGACCCGCTCGGCATGGAAGCCATAGGCCTTAGCCAGTGTCACGAAATCAGGGTTTTCGAGCGACGTGCCCGAAACGCGCGCCGGATAGTGGCGCTCCTGATGGGCGCGGATCGTGCCGTAGATGCCGTTGTTGAGGATCAGCACGATCGGCTGCGCGCCAGCCTGCATGGCGGTTCCGAGTTCCTGGCAATTCATCTGGAAGTCGCCGTCGCCGGCAAAGCAGACGACCGTGCGTTCTGGAAACGCAACCTTGGCGGCAATTGCCGCCGGCAGGCCGTAGCCCATGGCGCCAGACTGCGGGGCGAGCAGCCGTGCGTCCGGCCCGAACTTGAAGAACTTGTTCGGCCAGACGGTGAAATTGCCGGCGCCGTTGGTGAGAATGAC
>NZ_RZOL01000112.1:0-15867 GCF_004022985.1 Mesorhizobium sp. M7A.F.Ca.ET.027.02.1.1
CATGACGGCTTTCGGCGTCATGGCTTCACCCCCACTCGCATGGCTCGACGATCCCACGGTTTTCAAGCCGCAAATGCATATTTTCACGGGCTCGAAGCAGCCCTGGGTGGTGCTCGATGACAGCCTGCCGAAATACGAAGGCGCCCCTCCGCCAGGCTGATTTTCCCTTCTCCCCTTGTTGTGGAAGGAGTGGATCGACGCGCAGCGCCAAGGGCCAGGGGAGAGCGCAAGCATGGCCAAAATTTAATCCAAATCGACACGAGATAGCCGGCAAAGCGTCATTGGCGGGCCATCATTGTCTCCCTATTTATGGGTCGCGGGTACGGCATTCGAGGAGACGACGGATGAACGACAGCATCAGCACCCTGGACGAGCTTTTGAGCGATCCGATGGTCCTGCTTGTGATGGAGCGCGATCGTGTGCGCCCCGAACAGGTGCGCATGCTGCTCGAACGGGCTCGCCGGCCTTCGACCGATGAGCCCGAAGTGCCGCCGGCGCATGTGATCGCCAGGACATGCCAGAAACTCTGGCTCTGCCCGTAGTCGCTTTGCGATTTTCGCTGTGTATCTCAAGCCGGCTCCAAGGTGGGCCGGTTTCGAACGGCGTGCACTTCGGCACGCCAGCTTACAAATCCGTAAATTGATTATCCGGCCCATGACGATAAGGCTTGCCCAGGATTGACCGATGGTCGGTCCACGCAACTCCGATCTCTCATGCACGGAATTCGATTTTGGCCGATATCTGCACACAAGGCCTGGATACGGGCTTCGTCGGCCTGGGGTTCGCCAAGGTGGCGTTCCTCGGCGTGGTGCAAGGCATCACCGAACTGTTGCCGATTTCCTCGACCGCCCATATGCGCATCGTGCCGGCCGTGCTCGGCTGGCAGGATCCTGGCTCCGCCTTCTCCGCCGCCATGCAACTCGCGGCTCTTGCCGCGGTGGTCAGCTATTTCTGGAGTGATGTCAGGAATATCCTGTTTGGTTCTTTCAACGCTCTGGCGCGACGCGATTTCGCCGACCGGCATTTCAAGCTGGCGCTCTGGATCGTGCTGGCGACGATCCCGATCGTCATCGCCGGCGTGGCGCTGTCTGGCGTGCTCAACGCCTGCAATTCGCCGCTACGCAGCCTGACGGTGATCGGCTGGGCCTGCATCGCAATGGCGATCCTGCTGGCGCTGGCCGAGATCTTTGCTCGTCACCGGCGCAGCATGGGGGGCGCGTCGCTGACCGATGCGCTGCTCGTCGGTGTTGCCCAGATCGGCGCGCTTGTTCCCGGCGTGTCGCGCTCGGGCTCGACCCTGACGGCGGCATTGGGGCTCGGCTTCAAGCGGGCCGAGGCGGCGCGCTTCTCATTCCTGCTCGGGCTGCCTGCCATCGCGCTCGCCGGCCTCAAGGAACTCTGGGAACTGCACAAGGTCCATCTCGACGCCCATGGCTGGTCGGTGCTTGCTGTCGGGCTGGTCGTTGCGTCGATCTCCGCCTTCTTCGCCATATGGGGGCTGATGCACGTGCTGGAGCGTTTCTCGGCTTGGCCGTTCGTCATCTATCGCGGCCTGCTCGGCATCGTCTTGTTGTTGAGCGTCGCCATGGGATGGCTTGCCTAAGTCCAGAGCCTTTCACAGTCTCGCTTGAAACAGGTTATATCCGTACCGGACCACGAACTTCGATTCCGGTAAGCGCATGGATTTCCTGACCCTCCTGCAATCATTGCCGTTGCTGCTGGCATTGGCCAAGGGCGCACTGCCGTCGGTGGCGGCATTTGGCATGGGATTTGGCCAGTGGACCGCTTCACTGCCGCCATGCCGGGACTTCACCTTCGAGGCGACCAGCTATCTCGTTTGCGAGGTCGATCCAAAACGATATCAGCTCGAGCTGTTCTGGAAGGATGCGGCGGGCAAGCCGTTTCAGTCGCTGCACAATCTGCATGCCACGCAACAGGCGGCAGGGCGCACCATGCTGTTCGGCATCAATGCCGGTATGTATCACCCGAACCTCGCGCCGGTCGGCCTCTATGTCGAGCGTGGCCAGGAGATGGCCTCGGTGAAAACGGGATCGGGAAGCGGCAATTTTTCCCTGCAGCCGAACGGCATTTTCTACATGCGAAACGGCAAGGCCGCAGTCCGTGCCACCAGGGATTTCGTGAAAAGGCGCCCGACAGTCGACTATGCGACGCAATCGGGGCCGATGCTGGTGATCGACGGCAAGCTGCATCCAAAATTCCAGGCTGACGGCACTTCACGGAAAACCCGCGACGGTGTCGGGGTGCGAAAGGACGGCGTCGCGGTTTTTGCGATTTCGAATGGCTCGGTGACCTTCCATGCCTTCGCCCGTCTGTTCCGCGATGCGCTCGGCTGCGACAACGCGCTGTTCCTCGACGGCACGATATCAAGCTTGTTTGCGCCTGCCATCGGCCGCAAAGACGACTATTGGAATCTCGGGCCGATGATCGGCGTTTTCAAAAAATCCTAGCCGGTTTCCATCGCGCTTGCCCGCACGCGGTATGGGCGAAAAAAACTTGATTCAAACTTTATTGGTAATTTCTCATTCATAACTGATCTGGTTTGTCCGTCGGCTGTCGTTTTGCCCTCGGTCTGTTGTGTTTTGAGTACAGGTCCAGATGCGGATTCCGGGCGTCGTCAGTTTTTTGGTCGCATCGCTATGCCTTGCCGGCTGCTCGTCAACGGCCGGCGTCGATGCGCTGGATTTGCAGAAACCGTCCAACGAGACCACCAGTTCCGTGATCCGGCCGCCGGCACCGATCGCCGCTGCTCCGGCGGCAAGGGGCAACAGGGCGGCAAGGGCCGGATTGGCTCCCATGTCTGACAACGGTCCGGGGGAAAAAACGCGCCCGTTCGGCTTGGCGGAGGAGGAAGAGACGGGGGTGTTTGCCGCGCCCGACGTGCCTGATCCCCAAGTGCCTGATGTCGGCGGGCTGCCGGTCGAGCCGGCAGCCTTGGTGTCGCCGCCCAAGCTGTTGACCCGCGCGGCACCGGCCATGCTGGCCGGGCCGCTCACCCGTTACGGATTTCGCGACGCCAAGCCGATCAATTTCGGCAAGGGTTCGCCTCGCCGCCTTGCAGTGCACGGCGTCGACGTCTCGCGTTGGCAAGGCAACGTCAACTGGGACAAATTGCGGGCCCAGGGCGCCAACTTCGCCTACATCAAGGCGACCGACGGAGGTGACCACCTCGATCCGATGTTCATGAAAAACTGGCGCAGCGCCGACGCCGCCGGCTTGAAGCGCGGCGCCTATCATTTCTTCTACTGGTGCCGCACGGCCGGCGAGCAGGCGGACTGGTTCATCCGCAACGTGCCCAGGGTCGAAGGCGCGCTACCGCCGGTGATCGACGTCGAGTGGAACGGCGAGTCCAGCTGCAAGCGGCGGCCGTCGCGCGAAAAGGTGCTGGAAAAGATGCAGGTGTTCATGGACAAGCTGGAGCGGCATTACGGCCAGCGGCCCATCATCTACACCGCGCCCGATTTCTACCGCGACAATCTCAGAGGCGAATTCCTCGACTATCCGTTCTGGCTGCGTGCCGTGGCCCAGCATCCGTCAAAGGTCTATCCCGGCCGCAAATGGCTGTTCTGGCAGTATTCCGGCTCCGGCCTGTCGCACGGCGTCACCGGCCGCATAGACCTCAATGTCTTCCATGGCGACGAACGGCAATGGCGCGCCTGGGCCGGCGGCCGGCAGACGGTAGCCGACGCCAACTGAGACAGTCGTCAGTCCCGGCGCACTTCGCTCTGCCTGATGTCCGCGGTCTGGGCAACGCGACATCGGGCTGCTCGATGGACACGCTTCCGCCGGCAGCATTGGCTGAGGAAAGTGTCCGGCTCTTTGACCGACATGGACGCATGGGAGGAAAAGATGGGTGTGTCATCGGAGGCTCTGGCACAGAGCCGTCAAACGATCAGCGCTTACGAGGATTATGCGGAACAATATGATGCCATCGTGCGCCATGCTCCCAACGAGAGGGAGCAGGCATCGCTCAAGCGCCTGGTGGCAATCGCCGGTACAGGCGGCCGGATTCTGGAAGTCGGGTCCGGAGCCGGATACGACGCGGATTTTCTGGAGACTTTGGGTGTCAAAGTCCGGCGCACCGACGCGACCAAGCGGTTTCTGGAACTGCAGGCCGCGCGTGGCAAGCATGGCGAGTTGCTCGATCTCATCACCGATGATCTCGGCGGCCCCTACGACGCGGTCCTGGCCCTGTGCGTCCTCATCCATGTGCCTCGCGTTGAGACCGACCAGGTGCTTGCCAAGATAGCCGGGTCGCTGCGCCCGGGCGGCGCCTTCCTCGTCTCGATGCGCAATGGCGACGGCGAGACATCAGGCGAATATCATACGGTCTACTGGTGCAGGGACGACTTCGCGGCCCGTCTCGAAGGCGCCGGGCTCGTCCTCATCAGGGACGATTTCAACGTCGGCCGCGATAGCGAAGAATGGAACACGTTCCTGGCCGTGAAGCCTGCATGACGCGGCGTGGGCTGTTGCCGTTTGCGCTGCTCAGCCTTTTCAGATTTGCGAAAATACAAGACATTGCCGCCGCCATGCTGTCTATGTGCGAGTTCCTGCACTCCTGGGGGGAGACGAGTTGGAACTCAAGATCATGCTTGTCGGCTTTGCGTGCGTGGTCGCGGGCGCGCTGTCGTTCATCACCTTCATGAAATGGCGAGAGGTGAAAGCGCTCAGCCGCTGGCTGCCGACGCCGGGAAAGATCATCTCGTCGCGCGTCGAGGCACGTGAGGTCAGAAACTCGGGCGTTGGTTCGGACAGCACTGACACCACCGAAATGCGCAATTTTCCGGCGATAACCTTCGAATACAAGGTCGGCGGCAAGAAATTTCAAAGCTCGCGCTACAGCGTGAAAGAGAATTTGGGGAATTTCGAAGTCGCTGAAACCCTTGCCCAGTTTCCCCGCGGCGCGGAGGTGACTGTCTTCTACAATCCGGCCGATCCGAGCAAAGCGGTGATCGAGCGCACCCTGCCGGACGGCGCCTTCAAGTTCATGGTCCAACTCTCGGCCGGCCTAGTGTTCGGCGCGGTTGTGCTGGTGTTTTCCGTCGGCGGTGTTCTGGAAGCGATCGGGCCGCATTTGCCCAAGCCGCAGAATCTCGGTGCCGCGGCGTTGCTGCTTTTTATGGGCTTGTTCATCCTGAGCATGGGTTTCGCCCAGAAAGCGTTGGCCGAGCAGGCGGCAAAATGGCCGATCGTGGTTGGCTGCATCGACACTTCAGGTCTGCAGGCGCTCCGAAACCATTCAGGCTATGGCCGCTGGCGCACCGTCTTCAAATCCCGAATCGTCTACTCCTATGGCGTCGCCGGCCAGCGCTACAGCGCCGATCGTGTGGCCTTCGGCGCCACCGTGACTGCCTCGCTGCCGGGCCTCGTCGGCGGCCAGGCACGGCAGTATGTCGAAGGCAGCAAGGTCGACGTGCACTATGACCCCGCCAACCCCGGCTCGGCGGTGCTCGAATGCCGGGTCCGGGGGCTTTGGCTGCTATGGCTCTGCTCGGCAGGCTTTCTCGGTGGCGCGGCCTTTCTGCTCGGGCTGGTTTGAGCGTGCCAGCCGACTTCCCCAATGCCAATCCAGACGGCTCCTCATGGGATGCCTTTACCTAAACAGGATGCAGCGATGAATAGCGCCATGAGATCGATCATCTGGGCCAGCGCCCTGCTTGCATCCGCGACAATGTCCGCGATGGCAGACGAACCGGCACCGTCGCGCCCGCCGATCGACAAATGCGTCTGGGAAAGGTTGTCTGACAAAAATATCGGGCTGGCCGCCTGGGCGCAACGCTGCGACTTCGGCTTCCGCCAGATCCATTTCGAATTCGCCGACAACGCGCTTGCCATCAAATACAGCGACGGCGGCGCGGCCGATCCTCTCGTCGAACTGTTCGACATCATATCAGGTGAAACTGCCGAGGCTGCATTGCGCCGCCTGTTCCTGGAAAAAACCGACAAGACTGTCAGCGCCCGCTGCGTGCTGACGCCTTACACCGAGAGCACAGTACCCGCCGGCGTCAAACGCTACACATTCAGCCCCGACGCCGCCTATGCGAAAGAGCTGAAAGCACTTGCCGATCCCAACGAGATTCCGGAGCCGCCCTGCGGCGTCTGGGGCGAAATGCCTGACGGCGTCCAGTATTTCGAGGTGCCGGCGGATGAGGGGCACAGCCTGCTGTTTGTGCGCATCGGCCAGGACGAGCCATTGTTTGACGAGCAGACGCTTCGCGTTTTGCGGAGGGGGTGAGACGCGCTTTCTCGCCAGGTCAGGCGGATTCGGTCATGGCGCCGATCCGCCGGTAGACGAATGGTTCTTCTCTCGAAGGGGCTGTGGCAATGCGCTTGGCTTCGTCGATCAGCATTGCCATGCGAGCATGGACCGGCGATTTCGCGCAAGCCGGGTCCGTTGCAGCGGCATCGCCGGCGATCGCCATCGCCTGGCAGCGGCAGCCGCCCCAGTCGATCTCGCGCCGCTCACAGCCGCGACAGGGTTCCTGCATCCAGTCCGTGCCGCGAAAGGCATTGAACCCCGGTGAATCGGCCCAGATCGAGGACAGCCTGCGTGGTTCGAAACGCTCGAAGCTGAGCGACGGGATCGTCTGTGCGGCATGGCAGGGCAGTACGGTGCCGTCAGGCGTCACCATGAAGGCGTCCCGCGCCCAGCCGCCCATGCACGGCTTGGGATAGATCGCGAAATAGTCCGGCGTCACAAAATCGATGTTGATGATGCCGGCCAGTCGCTCCTGTGCCTCCGCAACGATCTCCGCCTGCCTGTCGACCGCTTCACGCTCGGGCATCAGTTGGTCGCGATTGGTCAACGCCCAGCCGGCATACTGCACATTGGCGATCTCGAGCCTCTCCGCGCCCAGCGAAAGGGCGAGATCGATGAATTCCGGCACTTCCTCGATGTTATGGCGATGGATCGGTGCGTTGATGGTAAGAGGCAGACCGGCAACGCGCGCGCGGCGTGCCGTCTCCAGCTTCTTTTCGTGAGCGCCCTTGTGGTTGCCGATGCGATCGGTGGTCGCCGGCCGCGCGCCCTGAAAGCTCAGTTGCAGATGGTCGAGGCCGGCTTCGGCAAATGCCTCGATACGGCCCTCGACGATGCCAACGCCCGCGGTAATCAGATTGGTGTAGACGCCGCGCCCCGCAAGCCCGGCGATCAATTGCTCGAGGTCGCGGCGCAGTGTCGGCTCGCCACCGGACAGATGCACCTGGAGCACTCCGAGATCGGCGGCCTCCGAGAACAGGGCGAGCCAGGTCTCTGTGTCGAGTTCGCGATTGGCCTTCAGCAGTTCCAGCGGATTGGAGCAATAAGGGCATTGCAGCGGGCAGCGATGCGTCAGTTCCGCCAGCATGCCGATTGGAGGGAGGAGGGGCGTGCTCATAACCTCACCAGCAGCTTGTCCGACCATTCCTGCAGGAAGGCGAGGACGTCGGTCGCCACGGCCTCCTGTTCGGCCTCATAATCCGCGGCAAGGCCAGCAATGATATCGCCTGCCGTTGACCGTCCATCGCAGCGGCGCAAAATATCGAGACTGACATCGTTCGGCCAGAATATCTTTTCGGGTGAAAGCACGGCGAATGCCTGCCGCACAGAATCGTACTGTATGCGCACGTGCTTCGGCAGCGAAGGTATCGACCGCAGCGACACCACGGCTCTTTCGCGCAGCGCCATCATTGGGCTGCCTCGGGCTGGAAGGTGCCGGGCGGTATGTTTCCCTGCTCGCCATAGGCGTGTTGAAGCGCATCAAGCATGGCCCAGAGTATATCGCATTTGAACACCAGTGCATTGATTGCCTGCTGCTGGCGCTCCGCCGTATCGGCGTGGCTGAGCACGTAGGCGAGGGCGAAGTCGGCGTCACGTGACGCCTGTTCGGGCCGTTGCCTGAAATAGGCCAGCGTGTCCTCGGTGATGTAGTCGTATTTGGCCAGCATTGCCGGCACCCGCTCGCCGATGATGAGTGGCGAGAACATCTCGGTCAGCGAGGACGCGACCGCCTCGAACAACGTCCGGTTTGTGCAAAAGGAAAGGTAAGCGCCCACCGCGAAGCGCGTCGCCGGCAGTGCCAGCCTTTCGCTCTTCACGGCCTCGGCGTCCAGGCCGAGCGAAGTTGCCAGATGCAGCCAGCGCGCGATGCCGCCGCTCCAGCCGTCCTCGCCGTCATGATCCTCGATCCGCTTGCGCCACGCGGCGCGAAACGCTGGATCCTCGGCATGCACGAGTATCATGGCATCCTTGCGCGGGATGACCGCCTGATAGCAATAGCGGTTCAGCGCCCAGGCCTTCATCTCGGCCTTCGACAATGCGCCGCTGGTCATCCTGTGGTGAAAGGGATGGCGATTGTGATAGCGCTCGGCGCCAACCTGTCTCAACACGGCTTCGAGAGCGCTCGTGGAGAGTCCGCCTTTGGCTGCATCGCGGAAGTCGCTCAAAATTCCATCTCCATACCGTCGCTTGCGATTTCCCAGCCGGCCGCCTTGACCGCCGCGTGCTCGGCGGAATTCTCGTCAAGGATGGGGTTGGTGTTGTTGATGTGGACGAAGACACGGCGGCCGACCTTCACATCGGCCAAGCCGGCGATCGAACCCGATTCTCCCGAGATTGCCAGATGCCCCATGCGCGCGCCGGTTTTCTGACCGACGCCGGCGACGATCATCTCGTCGTCGGTATAGACCGTGCCGTCGAACAGAAGACAGGCGGCATCGGCGAGACGCGCGCGCAAGGCCGCATCGATGCGCGCGCAGCCTGGGATATAGAAGACGGAGCCGCGGCTGCCGACGCCGGCAATTCGGACTCCGATCGTATTACCTGCGTCGGAGCTGAAATTGGCATCCGGATGGTCTCTATCCTCCAGATAGAGTGCTATCTTCCCGGGCACTGGAAAGGGCTCGATCATTACGCCGGTCTCGCGGCCTTCTGCGTCGCAAATGGCCAATTCTTTCGCCGGCGGCAGGATGCGCCGCGGCACAAGCGCTGGATCGAGAACGTTGAAAATCGAATTCGCCTCCAGCGTCGCCAGAACCTGCGCCGTTGCATAGATGGCGAAAGGCTGCCGCTCGCGCAGGCTGAGCAGTCCGGCGATATGATCGACATCGGCGTTGGTCAGCACCACCGCGCGAATAGGCGTCGAGCGCAGCGGCGCATCGCCCGCAGGCTGCAGTTCAGGTGTTGCAGCGATTTGCTGGCGAATGTCGGGCGAGGCATTGAAAAGAACCCAGCCGAACCCGTCCGCCGAGGCGGCGACACTTGACTGGGTTCGTGAATGCACGCCGGCCATGCCGGTGCGAGCCGCACGACTCAGACTGTAGTTGCAGTTCCATTGCGGAAAGCCGCCGCCCGCCGCCGATCCGATGATCCTCAAATGCATGAAAATGCCCGCGCGCCGGCTTCTCTGACCTGCAGGCAATTTGCAGTCACAAAAAACGCTTCGCGCGCTTTGCGTGCGTCAAAATCTTTCACGAAAATCCATGGGGCGAGGGGATGCGCGCCCCTGTCGCCAGGGACGCGCACCTCTGCGGCCTACTTCTTGGGAGTAATTTCAGCAGGCAGATACCGTGAAATTTCGAAGCCAGCGGCAACCTGACACATGGTCGGTTTTTTCCAGTTCTTCTTCATGACATTTCTCCTCTTATACCAGCCCGAAGGGACCGATCCTGTCGTTAGCCAACCATTGCAGGGCACCGACGCAATGGCTCGTCCATCAAGTCTCAAAATGGACAAATGAAACAATAGGTTTTGAAAAGTTGAAAACAAACTATCGAGAATAATTGCAGTCCTTACTTCAATTGTTCGTTGTGTAGGGTTTTTTCTCCTCCAGTGGAAGGTTTGCATCTTCCCACCCATCAGCGCCTAGCGGATACCAGATTACCGAACTGTAGCCCCACTCGACGGCCCGTTTCGCCGCATTCCACGACATCCAGCAATTCGTCATGCAGTAGAACAGAATCGCGCGCGACTTGTCCGTCCCGGCCTTGGCCTCGAGGCCTTGGCGAAAATAGCTGGCGGTCTCCTGCGAAATAGCGCCGTATCCCACATTGGCCAGCCATATGCTGCCGGGGATGTCCTTTCTGACCTTGTCCCTCCATATGGTTCCTGCCGGCAAATTGGTCGGTTTGGGCGTGTCCGGCATCACGTCGAAGAAGATCGCCTTTTTCGCCCGCCACAGCGCTTCCGCTTCCACCGTCGTCACCACCCTCGCGCCTTGCAGCGTCCGCGGCACCGGCGCCCGATAGTCGTCCATCCGGAAACCGCTGGGTTCGGCGACATCGCCAGCCCATGTCGGCTCGGTCAGACCCAGAAGGCTCGCGGCGACCAGCAAGAAAATAGTCTCCCTTCCATTCATTGGGTAATCAGGTTGTCGTGTTCGTCGATCAGCGGCACGTTATAGCTCAGCAGGATCCTGGTGATCTCCGCCTGGTTTTCCCTGATCACCCGGTTGAGCGTCCGCTTCCATTCCTGGTCGGACGGACGTACGCCCATGGTAATGCGGTAAGACATGCGCGAGCCGGTTTTTTCCTTCACCAGTGGAACGATCGTCACATCAGCTCCGAGTACCTTGGCATAGTAACCTGCCATCGGTCCCCACAGCACCGCCGCATCGATCTTGTGTGCCAGCATGTCCTTGATCATGACCTCCCCCATGGATGGGGTGACGCGCGTATCCACCGCAAGCGGATAGATCTTGGCGGTCCGCAGGAGCTTGTTGGCGGCCATGTGGGCGGTTGGCGGCGTGCTTTCAACGACGCCGATCGTCTTGCCCTTGAGTCTGGGATCCTCGATCGTTTCCACGCCTTCCATATCGTGGCGTTTCGGATGCACAAGCACATAGGCGGAGCGATAGTAGGCGTTGGTGTTCTGCACCAGCTCATCGCCCTGGGCATAGCCCATGATGATGTCGCATCGGTTGGCCCCCAACGTATTGCGCACGAAGCCGGTGATCGTGGGAAACCAGGTGTAGGAGACGGACTTGCGCCCGGTTTTCGCGGCAACCAGCTCTGCCAGCTTGTTTTCGAATCCTTCGCCGCTCTTGTCGGTGAAGGGCATATTCGAGGGATCGGCGCAGACGCGCAAGATGTCGGGATCGACCAGTTCTCCCGCCGCACCAAGGCCGGCGCTTTGCGCATGCGCATTCGACGGCAGCAAGGCGAGTGAGCCGAGGATCGGCAGAACGACGCGCAGCTTCAATGCATCGCGGCCAATCATGTCACCCACCCATGCAGGATGCTTCGGCATCCTTCGCCGCCTGGGCCTTGTCTTCGTGCTTGGGCGGCCGTCCGCGGGGCGCCGCGCCATCTGCGCGCGCGCGCAGGTAGATGTAGAGGTCGTCCATGTAGCAATAGACATTCTTGTTGTCGCCAAAGGCAGGCATGACGTTTTCCTTGCCGCCGCCGACATTCTTGCGGCCTTCGGCGACGATCGAGAGGAACGTGCCGTAATCCATGTTTTTCAGGCTGTTGACCAAAGCCGGCGCATAGCTCGAACCTGTTGCATCCTGTCCGTGGCAGACATGGCAATCGGAGTGATACCGGCGGTAGCCGCTGAACGTGTACCAATCGACGGTTCCGTTTTCGATCTTGTAGGTCGGATTTCCATCCGCATCCAAATACTTGCCGCCTTCTTCCTTCACCGCCTTGGCTTTTTCCATGCTGTCGTCGGCCTGGGCGACGCCTGAGCTTGCCAGAGGCAGCAGAGCCAGGACCAAAGCCGAAATTACAATGCGAACGGACATTCAAACTTCCTTCATTTGCCAATGGACACGGTTTTGCTGGCGCGACCGGCATTGATCGGTGTTTTGGGTGCGTAACCGAATCGAGAGCCCGGCCATGGCTTCCGGATGATCCGGGCTCTCGTTCTTCAAGCCTTTGGTCTCACAAGACCTGAGGCGTTCTCAAGGTTCCCAGCGCATCAATCCGGGAGACCGAAGACGGTGAGCTGACCGCCCAGCGTCGTGTAGTCGGCAAGTGCCGCGTAGCCACCGACGGCACCAAGACCAGCGGTGCCAACGACGGCGGCCTCATCGCCTTGGGCACGGCCCTGATCGACGGCGCCATGCCAGGCAGCGGCGTTATCAGGCGAAAGCAGGCCGCCTGCCAGGCCAATACCTGCCCAACCGCCAACACCCGACAGAACGGCGATGTACTGCTTGCCGCCCTGCTCGTAGGTCGTGATGTTGCCGATGATGCCGGACGGGGTCTTGAACTTGTAGAGTTCCTTGCCGTCCTTATCGACCGCCTTGATGTAGCCTTCGAGCGTGCCGTAGAAGACGACGTCGCCATCCGTGGCCAACGCGCCAGACCACACCGAGAACATCTCGGGCTTCGACCAGACGATCTCACCCTTGGCTGCATCCCAGGCAATGAAGTTGCCCATGCTGCCGTCGCCGCCAGGGGCCGGGTACATCGACACGGTGGCGCCAACATAGGGCTGACCGGCGGTGTAGCTTACCTTGTAAGGCTCATAGTCCATGCAGACATGGTTGGTCGGGACATAGAACAGCCCAGTCTTCGGCGAGTAGGCGGCCGGCTGCTGGTCTTTGGTTCCAAGCGCGGCCGGGCAGATGCCGGTCGAGTTGGTGTCTTCGCCGTTTTGCTGGGTCGAATATTTCGCCACGACCTGCGGGCGGCCATACTGATCGCTCTTTGGGTCCATGTTGACTTCGGTCGCCCAGTTCACAGCCGGATCGTATTTTTTGGCGACGAGAAGTTCGCCGCTGGCGCGATCCATGGTGTAGGCAAAGCCATTGCGATCGAAATGCACCAGCACGTCGTGCTTGGCGCCGTTGACGTCCATGCCATCGACGAGGATCATCTCGTTGATGCCGTCATAGTCCCATTCGTCATGCGGGGTCATCTGGTAGAGCCATTTGGCAACACCCGTGTCCGCATCGCGGGCCATGATCGTCATCGACCAGCGATTGTCGCCGGGGCGTTGTACGGGGTTCCACGTCGAGGGATTGCCGGTGCCATAGTAGACCAGGTTCAGCTTGGGATCATAGGAATACCATCCCCATGTCGTGCCGCCGCCTGTCTTCCACTGCTCGCCTTCCCAGGTGTTCGTGCCGGAGTCCTTGCCCACCGGCTTGCCGAGATGCGTGGTCTTTTCGGGATCGATCAGGGTGTCTGCGTCCGGACCTTCCGAATAGGCTTTCCAGGCGAGTTTGCCATCTTTCAGATTGTAGGCGGCCAGCCAGCCGCGAACGCCGAATTCGGCGCCGGAGACGCCGATGAGCACCTTGTCCTTGACGACGACGGGGGCAGCCGTACCGGATTCGCCTTTGCCGCCATCGGTCTGGTCACCGTTCTTGACCGACCAGACGACCTTGCCGGTCTTCGCGTCGAGGGCGACGACCGTGGTGTCGGCCTGATTGAGAATGATCTTGCCGTCACCATAGGCAACACCGCGATTGACCGTATCGCAACACATGATCGGAATGACGTTGGGATCCTGCTTGGGTTCGTATTTCCAGAGGATCTTCCCGTCATTCTTGAGGTCGAGCGCAAAGACATTGTTCGGGAAAGGCGTGTGGACATACATCACATCGCCGATGATAAGCGGTCCACCCTCGTGGCCTCGCAGCACGCCGGTGGAAAAGGTCCACTTGACCTGCAGGTTCTTCACATTGTCCGCAGTAATCTGGTTGAGTTTGGAATAGCGGGTGTTGGCGTAGTCACCCGTCTGCATTGCCCAGTTCTTCGAATCCGAAGCCAGCTTTGCAAGGTCCTCGTTAGCCGACGCCGTATAGGCCGCGCCGAGCGACAGAAACGCCGCAGTGGTTAGAATATAGGTAGCTTTCGTAAGTACACGCATCCGAATTCCTCCCGAGGTTCATAGTGATGAATCATTTGCTGAGCCCACAAGGGCTTGCCCAAGCGATTCACGGGGGGGAAATATTTCCGGCAGCGTGTCACGACCTAAGCCAGATGTGCAGAGGGCACCGTTACTGCCCACCTCACCTTGGCCTACGAAAGACTGTCGCCGCTCCCTAATGACGGTGACGCCCTTGAAGCCGGAAACAGGGTGAGGCTATGTCATCGCAAAACGCTAGGCAAGCAAAAAAGCCTGGGTGTCTTTTTGCACCGCAATATCGTAAATGATGCGGTGCAATATAAGGAAATAACTAGGACGGTATTTGTTATATAAAGTATTTCTACTAGCTAAGTAACGGTTGGCCGCATAAAATTTGATTATTTTTTGAGTTTTACATTTCACCTAAGCAAGGATTTTATTTAGCGGTATTCACTTCGAGGTCCCGACCTAGCCATCTACGTGCTGCATGGGGAATCGATAGTGGGCCAAGCATGAGATGATCGTTGGAGTTGGGGTGTGGAGCGGGCCATCAGGCCGCCATGCGGAACCACGGTCGATGAGTACCGCATTCCTCCTTTGGTCGTATACGGAAGCCATGGGCGCTTGACTGACTCTGCGGCTCGTTGCCAACTGCCACGGTGATCCCGACTTGGCACATCGCGCCCAGGCTAACCGGAGGTTTTCCCATGATCAGATATGTTGGATTTTCGACCTTGCCGCTGCTCCTGGCCGCGCCGCTGGCCTTCGCAAACTCGGCGGGCGCCGCGGGAGATTACCCGACAGCAACGATTGCCGATTACGTGCTCGGCTGCATGCAGACGAACGGCCAGACACGTAAGGCGCTGGAAAGCTGTTCCTGCTCGATCGACGTCATCGCCTCGATCCTTCCGTACGACCACTATGAGAGGGCCGAGACTTTCAAGAGTATGTCTTTGACCACAGGCGAAAACGCTGGGCTGTTTCGCGAAAGCGCACCGGCGAAGGCCGCCCGTACCGAATTGAAGCGCGCGCAGTCGGAAGCCGACGTGCGCTGCTTTTAGAGCCTGCTCCCTCCGCAAGCCGGATGGAGTTCCATCCTTTGCCTGGACATGATCCTCCCGAAATGAGCTTCACTTCGGGGATCGAGCTGGCAAGCATCCGGCATTACGGCGCAAGAGGGATACTTTAGAGACCTGCTGTCTCCAGGGGCCACTGATTGCGGAATGTTTTGCCATCCGTGTCGGTCGCTTCCACCTGGATTTCGCCGTTGCCATGCACGGTGAAATCGAACCGGAAATTGGGGTCTTCCGAAATCGATATTCCACCTTCCATGGAGAGGATCGGCCGGCCGGCTTGCGAGATCGACAGTTTCTGAACAAAATGCGCCGGTATGAAATACTGGGTCAGCGGATCCCGCTGCAGGCCCGAATTGTTAGGATGCCGGATCATCAACTGCAGTTCCTCAGTCTTGGTCATCGTCTCTTTGGGCGGGAACTGGCGCAGCTTCATTTGACCCATCGTCGCGTTGGCCTCGTCCTGGTTCTTGACCGCAGGGGCGGAGCATCCGCCTGATGCCTTGACGAAGGTCTGCATCATATGGAGCTGGCCGCTCTGCGTCTCAGCGATGGCACGCAGATAGGAATAGTCGTTGACGCGCACGCGCGTCGACAGATGCGTCACGCCGGCATCCTTGCCGAGCTGGAACGTTGCCGCCACCGGTGCAGGGTTGGCATCGATGATCAGGGTAACGGATTTGATGCCGTCCGGCGCCTTGGCTGGATCGAGATAGATGTCGACGGGCACGATGGCGGCATCCTGCGCCCGCTTCGGCGCTTCGATCCTGACGACGCCTGTATCGACCAGAATTGCCCGATCGCCGAACACGTCGCCCTTCAAGTCATGCCAGATTCTGTCCGAGGACGCGGTTGTTTGCTGTGCGCTGGCGGTTCCGGAGGAACCGAGCAGCGTGCCGATGGCCAAGATGATCGCGACAAAAACGGATGCGAGCGGCAAAGCGAGCTGCCGGCTCGAGTAAGGGTGATTTTGCATTTCGATGCCTCCACCAATGC
>NZ_RZOL01000113.1:0-15818 GCF_004022985.1 Mesorhizobium sp. M7A.F.Ca.ET.027.02.1.1
CCGACCTTCTGCGCGTCCGGAACGATGTCCGGGCGCTGCGTCGGCACAGGTGCCGGCTTTTCATGCATCACGGCCTTCTTGTCGCCCTGCAACGTCTGCGCAATGGCTTCCATCGGCACGATATCGACCGCAACCGACTCGACGTCGGACGACGGAAGTGCCGCCGGCGCCGTCAGCGTGAACAGGCCGAAGGTCAGCGCCGCCGTATGCAAGATCACCGATGTGGTGAGGCCGGTCTTCATCGCGCGTCTATTGGTCCTGTTCCTGCAGTGAAACCAAGCCGATGTTCTTGTAGCCAGCGGCCGAAATGCGGGCCATTACCTTCATCGCCGTGCCATAGTCGGTGGACTTGTCGCCGCGGATGAAGATGCGCTCCTCATAGCCGGTCTTCGAGATCGCCTGCAGCTTGGCCACCAGCTCCTCGATCGGGATCTCGGTTTCCTGCAGATAGATCTGGCCGGCGGCGTTGATCGAGACGGTGATCGGCTGCGTGTCGGCATTCATCGCCTTGGCCTGCGTATCCGGCAGGTCGATCGGCACGCCGACCGTCAGCATCGGTGCGGCGACCATGAAGATGATCAGCAGCACCAGCATCACGTCGACCATCGGCGTGACGTTGATCTCGGACATCAGTGCATGGTGACGGCCGCGCCGCCTGTGGCCGCGCCCGCCGCGCCCTCCCATGCCCATGGACATACCCATCTGCTACTCCTCAGGCCTTGGGGGCCACTTTTTCATCGATTTGGCGCGAGAGTATGGCGGAGAACTCGTCGGAGAACCCTTCCATGCGCACGGCTATCTTGCTCGCGTCGGACGACAGCTTGTTGTAGGCGATGACGGCGGGAATGGCGGCGAGCAGGCCGATGGCCGTCGCCAGCAGCGCTTCGGCGATGCCCGGCGCAACCACTGCGAGACTGGTGTTCTTGGAGCCGGCGATCGCCTGGAACGACGTCATGATGCCGATGACGGTGCCAAACAGGCCGATGAAGGGTGCCGCCGAGCCGGTGGTGGCAAGGAAACCGAGGCGCCCTTCCAGCTTTTCCATCTCGCGGGTCAGCGCCAGGTCCATCGCCTTGTCGATGCGGGTCTGCAGGCCGAGCGGCGACTTGGCGCCCTTCTCGAAACTCTTCTTCCACTCGCGCATGGCGGCGACGAAAATGGCGCCCATGCCGGTGGTCTTGCGGTCGGCGAGCGTGCGGTAAAGCTCTTCCAGCGACTGCCCCGACCAGAACACCTGTTCGAACCGGTTGAGCGCCAGCCGCATACGGGCATAGGAAACCAGCTTGTCGACGATGATCGCCCAGGTCCAGACCGAGGCGCAGAGCAGGCCGATCATGACCAGCTTGACCACCCAGCTGGCCGAAACGAACAGCGACCAAACCGACAATTGCGCGCCCGGGTCGGCGAGTGCGATATTTTCCATCGTTACGTCCTTAAGATTTTCCGGGCGAAGCTGGCGGCTGGCCCCTGGCATCCCTTGTGGTCGGTTCGCACGAAGCTACCGGAACAACCCCAAACTGTGCCATTATCGGCCTTTTCGGGGCAAATATTGGTGAAAGGAAGGCGTTCGATAACGCCAATCTTCACCAATCTCTTCATGAACCGTTATGGTTAAGGATGGGTTAGTATATAAGGCGCGGCGCATTGCCACGCCCAATGGCAAGGCCATCAATTCAATGGCTGCGCCTAGGGTGTGCTGAGATTCAGGTCAGGCCGAGCCGAAAACGGTAGATTCCGAGAACCGGAGCGGAGCGTACTTTTCGTACGTGAGCACAGTTCTACCGCGATGCGGTAGAACGGGGAAGCGCAGGAAGCTGCTGTTTGCAGGCCGGCATCACCTGAATATCAGCGCACCCTCGGCATGAATGCCGCCACCCATTCCCTGGGAAAACGCCTTGGGCGGCCATTCTCACCGATGATCGCCGCCTCGACCTTGGCCTCGACCAGCAGTTCGTCGCCATGCTTGAGCTGCTGCGCCATGAAGATGCGCGCACCGGAAATCTCCTCGGTGCGGGTGTCGACCGTCAGGATGTCGTCGATACGGGCGGGGCCGCGAAAGTCGATCTCCATGCGCCGCACCACCCAGACTATTCTTTCGCCATGCTTACCGTCGGCAAGCTCTGTGTGGTGCACGCCGGTCAGCCGGAGATAGTCGGAGCGACCGCGTTCGAAGAATTCGAGATAGCGCGCATGGTAGACGACGCCGGAGAAATCGGTGTCGGCATAATAGACCCGCGCCATCAGCCGGTGGCCGAACGTGGTCAGCGCGCCGGAAAGCCCGGCCAGCAGCGTCGCCGATTCACCATGATCGCCCATTGCACTTCCTTTTTCAGCCCCGACGAGGCACCAGTTTCCCGCGGAACATAACATCGGATGGCACTGTTGACGGCGATGATCAAGAGTTTGACGGCGGCGCTGTTCGTGCTCGTGGCTTTGGCGCTGCCTGGCCAGGCCGCAACATTCTCGATGAAGCGCGGCCTCAACCTCGACCAATGGGTCACATGGCCCGGCGAAGACCAGTGGGGCGACGCCAAAGCCATCCTACCCTATCCGGAATGGCGCAAATTCCTTGGGGAGAACGACCTCAAGGCACTGAAGGACGCCGGCTTCGATTTCCTGCGCATGCCGGTCGATCCATCGCCCTTCCTGTCCGACCAGACCGTGACCTTGCGTGACGATCTCTATGCCGGCGTGCTGGACTCCGTGCGCATGATCAACCGCGCCGGCCTGAAGGTTATCGTCGACATGCACCTGATCCCGGCCGGCGGCAGCCGCAAGATCGGCATGGCGCAAGTGATGGACGACCCGCGGACCTTCGACGCCTATGTCGAGATGGTCCGCAAGATGGCCCGCACGCTGGCCGGCGAAGATCCCACCCAGGTTGCCTTCGAGCCGATGAACGAACCGATCGTCGACTGCGACAGCGACGGCACCAGCCTGTGGCCGGACCGCCAGCGTAAACTGTTCGCCGCGGCGCGATCCTCGGCGACGAAACTGACCCTCATGCTGACCGGCGCATGCTATTCCGCCGCGAGTTCGCTGGAGAAGATCGATCCGAAGACGATCCCTGACGACAATGTCATCTGGACGTTCCACTCCTACGATCCGTTCCTGCTCACCCATCAGGGCGCGACCTGGGCCGGCGACTTCATCCCCTATGTGACCGGCCTGCCTTACCCGCTGAGCGCCGTGCCCAAGGCACAGATCGACGTGACGCTCGACACCATCCGCGCCAGGATCAAGGCCGAAGCGCCGTGGACACGGCAGGGCGGCCTGCTTGCCTATCTCGACGAACAGGTCGCCAGCATGGACAGTCCCGACAAGTTGCTGGGCCTCATGGATGCGCCGTTCAAAAAGGTCGAGGCATGGGCGAGTGCCAATGGCGTCAGGCCTGAAAACATCACGCTGGGCGAGTTCGGCATGATCCGCCAGGAATATGGCAATCCCTATGTGATGCCCGCCGGGTACCGGGCCGCCTATGTCAGGGACATGATCGCGCGCGCCGAAGCGCACGGCTTCTCATGGGCGGTGTGGAGCTATGGCGGCGCCTTCGGCATCGTCGACGCCTTCAATGACGACAAGGCCGAGCCGGATGTGATGGACGTGATCCGCGGGCTGCATTGATCGCTCAGCCAAGATCGACCGAGAAGATTCCGGGCGCATTCAAAAAACGTACCGACGCAATGCTGAGCCAATGCCCGAGACGACGGGGCGGCGCCTGGAAAATTACTCTTCCTGGAACAGGTTGATCTGCTGCTGCGCCAGATCCTTCGGCGCGTCGAGGCCGAGATGGCGCCAGGCATTGGCCGTCAGCATGCGGCCGCGCGGTGTGCGCTGGATGAAGCCCTGCTGGATCAGATAGGGCTCGATGATGTCCTCGATGGCGTCGCGCGGCTCGGACAGGCCGGCGGCGATCGTCTCGATGCCGACCGGCCCGCCGCCGAAATTGCGCGCGATCATGCTGAGATACCGCCGGTCGAGCGCGTCGAGGCCGAGCGCATCGACTTCCAGCCGGGTCAACGCCTCGTCGGCGATCTTGCGGTCGATGTGGCCGTCGCCGGCCACCGAGGCGAAATCGCGCACGCGGCGCAAGAGCCGGCCGGCGATGCGTGGCGTGCCGCGCGCACGCCGCGCGATTTCCAGCGCACCGTCGTCGCCGAGCGGCATCTGCAGGATGCGCGCGCCGCGCCGCACGATCTGCTCCAGCTCCTCGACCGTGTAGAAATTGAGCCGTACCGGAATGCCGAAACGGTCGCGCAAGGGATTGGTCAGCAGGCCGAGCCGCGTGGTGGCGGCAACCAGGGTGAAGCGGGCGAGGTCGATCTTGACCGAGCGCGCCGCCGGTCCCTCGCCGATGATCAGGTCGAGCTGGAAATCCTCCATCGCCGGATAAAGGATTTCCTCCACCGCCGGGCTCAGCCGGTGGATCTCGTCGATGAACAGCACGTCGCCTTCCTCGAGATTGGTCAGCAGGGCGGCAAGATCGCCCGCCTTGGCGATGACCGGACCCGAGGTCGAGCGGAAATTGACGCCGAGTTCGCGCGCCATGATCTGCGCCAGCGTCGTCTTGCCGAGACCGGGCGGCCCGACGAACAGCACATGGTCGAGCGCCTCGTTGCGGCCCTTGGCGGCCTCGATGAACACTTTGAGATTGGCCCGCACCGCCGCCTGGCCGACGAAATCGTCGAGCGTCTGCGGCCGCAAGGTCTGCTCGGCATCCTCGCCGCGTTTTTCCGGCGCAATCAGGCGGGGCGACAGGCTCATGACGCCTTCCTTGCACACGGCAAGGAGCTGAACAAGCGACGGTTCACCGCGCCAGTTCCTTCAGCCCGAAGCGGATCAGCTTTGGCGCATCGGCATCCTCGCCCGCCGTCTTCAGCGCCGCCGCCACAGCATTGGCGGCGGTGTCGCGCGAATAGCCGAGATTGACCAGCGCCGAGACCGCGTCGGTGATGGGCGCGGATGCCACGCCGTCGCCGAGTTCCTGTTTCAGGCCGATGGTGCCCGAGGCGGTTCCGGCATAGGCCGGCGCCTTGTTCTGCAACTCGGTGACGATGCGCTCGGCCACTTTCTTGCCGACGCCGGGCGCGCGCGAAACCATGGCGATATCGCGCAGCGCAATGGCGTTGGCGAGATCCGCCGGCGCCAGCGTCGACAGGATGGCCAGCGCCACCTTGGCGCCGACGCCCGGAACATTGTTCATCAGCAGCCGGAACCACTCGCGTTCCAGCACCGACTGGAAGCCGTAGAGGCGCAGCATGTCCTCGCGCACATAGGTCTCGATAAACAGCACCACCGCTTCGCCCGGCGAAGGCAACGCCGCCAGCGTGCGCACCGAACAATAGGCGACGTAGCCGACGCCATGGATGTCGACGAGGCAATGATCCTCGTCGACCTCGTCGAGCGTGCCCTTGAGCTTGCCGATCATGCCAGACCTTTCATGGAAGATGGGCTCTCATGGGTGCGTCTCAGGAGAGATGATGTCGAGCTCCGGGAAGTAACTGCGGTAACGAGCAGCGTCGCGGGTCAAAAGACGATGTCCAGCGACGGTCGCGTGAGCGCCGATAAAGAAATCGGGCAAGGTTCTTTCCCTGACGCCACCGGCCCGGCGATAGCGGGAATGCGTGACGCCGGCAAGGAACGCCGCGTCCCAAGATACAAGTTCGCGATCCATCCCAAGCATGTCGACTGCTTTTCGAAGCGCCGTTTCCGTCGCAATCAGCGGCGCCAACTCGGACCAGACGATCGTGTTGACCACCAACGCGCCGTCGCGGCGGCAGGAGGCGATTGCCGATGCCGACCATCCTTTCATCGGTCCGGCTGGCCCCCAAACATCGATCAGGACATTTGTGTCAATCAACGTCGAGATCTTCACGCGGCCCCCTCAACCACTCCATGTACTGATCGGTGGTCATGCCTCCCAGATCCAACGTCCCCTCCATCCGGTCGAGGACATCGCTGAACCTGCGCAATTTCTCTTCCTGGGAGAGGTTCTCGTTGACGGCAACCAGCCGAACACCCTCGTCGGTGGCCACGAACTCCACCTCGGAGCCCGGGGCGATGCCCAGACGGTCCCTTATCGGCTTGGGGATTGTGACTTGCCCCTTGGTGGTCACGCGCATGGTAATACCTCTGCGGTATTACTTATCCCTGCAGCGTGAACAAGTCAAGAACATAGCTAGCCGGCCAGCGCCATCCTGTAGGCCACGCTCTGCCGATGATGCGCGTGGCAGATGGCGATGGCGAGCGCATCAGCGGCATGTTCGGTATCGAAGACGGCTTTCGGCAACAGCACCTTCACCATCATGTGGATCTGCTTCTTGTCGCCATGGCCGACGCCGATCACCGCCTTCTTCACCGCGTTGGGCGCATATTCTGCAACGACAAGCCCCGCACGCGCCGGCACCAGCATGGCGATGCCACGCGCCTGGCCGAGCTTCAGCGTTGCCACCGCGTCCTTGTTGACGAAGGTCTGTTCGACCGCCGCCTCGTGCGGCATCGCGCTGTGCAGGATTTCGGCGAGCCCGTCATGCAGCTGGCACAGCCGCGTTGCCAGCGCCGCCTTATCCTCGGACTTCACGGTCCCGGAAGCAATGAAGCGCAGCGAATTGCCGAGGCTTTCGACGATGCCCCAGCCGGTGCGTCGAAGCCCAGGATCGATACCGATGATGCGAATCGCTTCCGCCATTTGCCGACTTTACCTCCGGCCCACAGCGATGCCAGCGAAATGTGAACAAACCGGAAACAGAAGACAGACCGGGGTCTAACCCCGAGCGAAAGCCGTGTTGAGCAGGCTGATCTGGTCGGAAACCGGATTGAGGCGGCGAGCCATCGGTTGCATGTCGACCACGGCCCCGGAGCCATAGATCTCCTCGTCCATGCGGCGCACCAGTGCTTGCAGGCGCAGCGAGCGGGTGACGAGATCGAGGAAATCCTCGGGCAACTCGGCCCAGCCGGCGGCTTCGTCATGGGCGGAAGCGGTGTCGAGACGCACCTTGGACTTTTCCGACGCGACCTGGTCGCGGGTCATCTCGCCGGAATTGGCGGCGCGCTGCAAAAGCAGCCAGGACGCAACCTGCATCAGCCTGGTGGTCAGCCGCATCGATTCGGCCGCATAGAGCGTGGCGCCCAGCCGCGACAGTTTCTTTGCCTCGGCCCGGCCCTTGCCGTCGAGATATTCGGCGGCCTGTTCGACCAGGCCCATGCCTTCCTGGTAAAGCGGCTTGAAGGATTGCGAGAAAACCCGGCGCTCCGCCAGCTTGACGGTTTTCGCACTGCCCTTCGAAGGCTCGTTCATTGATACGCCCCTGCACTTGCAACCGGCCGATTCGGCTCCCTGCCGATACACCCGGAACCCTATCTGACTGAAGCTTGAAAATGCGCTTCGTCACCGGCGAAGGCAAGCACATGTTTAACAGAAGGTTAACGGCGAGCCGCCATTGGGCGGCCCCGCTGAGATGCGGACAAAAAAGAGAAATGAAGACAAAAAAAGAGCCGCGGATAAGGCGGCTCTCAGGAGTTTAACAGGGAGGCGTCAAACAAAGTGGCTCCAACCACTCGGTAAGAATCCAGATCACTGGATGAACATAGTAAACACCTGTAAAGCTTAATGAAGCCTTAACGTCGCGGATGTTTTTTGACCGAACGCCGCCATACTGTGCCGTAACAGGACAGCATCTCCTGCGTCAGGCTAGCTCAGGCTGTCCTCCAGATCGCCGGCACAGCCTCACCTTACCCCAGGTCCAGCTCAGGCCGTCCTCCAGACGGCCGGCAGCGCGATGAGGGCGAACAGCAGCATGGCTGCGTAGAAGCCCATCGAGGAGGCCGCCACCAGCGGTTCGATCGCGGCATTGCCGGCAAGCAGGAAGTAGAGGCCGATCAGCAGGCCGATGCCGCTGATTGCGGTCAGCCAGAAATGAACGGTGGCGAGCGTCTTCTGCCCGATGGCAGGGAACAAATGGTAGAAGAAGGCGAAGACCGCCGACATCAGCCATCCGGCCACCATTGTGTGGGCGTGAGTCGGCATCTGGCCGTGATCCTGGCTGATCGACATGTGCAGGCCGAGCGCCATGCCGCACAGCGAATAGATGACGGCCAGTGTGAAGAAATTCCGTGCTACCCCTTGCATGTCTGTCCCCCGAATTGCCTTTTCCCGTTTGCGGGAATGGGTTGATCGTCAGACGACTTTTGTCGCCACCGGGCTCCCGGCGTCGGCGCATTAGCATCGGCGATGTTTCCGGACGATGTCGCGCCAACCCCTCCCGACGATTCGTACATTAGCAGGAAATCAGATAGCGCGTTCACTATCTCAGCCGCTTCTTCATTGCCTGAAACAGATCCGGTTTTTTCGCGACATCGTTCCGAAACAGGCGCCACGCTAAACGCCCGCTCCTCTGACGGCCGGCGCAAATCAGCGCCGCCGCAACCTGACCGGAACACTGCAGGAGCAACCCATGGACTGGTACACGATCGTCAAATTCCTCCACGTCACTACCGCCATTCTGTGGGTCGGAGGCGGCTTCGTGCTGTTCCTGCTGGGCATACTTGCCGAGCGGGCGGGCAACATCGAGGACAAACTGCAGGCAATGCGCGCCAGCGGTCAGCTGGGCGGCAGGTTCTTCGCGCCTATGTCGATGCTGACGCTGATTTTCGGCCTCATCATGTGCTGGTTCTGGGTCGGCTTCTCCGACCTGTGGATCCTCATCGGCCTGGCCGGCTACGCCACGACCTTTTCGATCGGCATGTTCATCTTCAAACCGACCGGCGAGCGCATGGGCGCAATGATCGCCAAAGAGGGCGTCACACCAGAGGTTCTTGCCATCGGCCAGCGTATGATGAGCGCGGCACGCTTCGACTATGCCGTGATGCTGGTGATCATTGCCGACATGGTGCTCAAGCCGAACGTGCATGACATCGGCATCCTCGCCGGCATGGTGCTGGTCGTCTTGATCGGCGCCACACTGGCCTTTGGCGGCAACCGCCGTCTCGTGCCGAGCGCTGCCTTACCCTGATGACGGGCGGCGGCGCAGCCGCCTTTCTACATCAGACCTGCGATGCCATCCCACAGCAGCTTCAGCGCCACGACCGCGACGGTTGCGTAGGTGAAGGGATAGAAGGTTTCCGGCCGCATCCGGCGCACCAGCCAGGCCCCGGCAATGGTCGACAGCGGCGCCAGCGGCATCAGCACCGCCGATGCCGTCAGGTTGGCGGTGTCGAACTGGCCGAGCGCGAAATAGGGCACCAGCTTCAGCGCATTGGTGGCGGCAAAGAAGATCGCCGCCGTGCCCGACAGAACCTTCGGATCGAGCCGGATCGGCAAGGCATAGACCTGGAAGGGCGGGCCGCCGACATGGGCTACGAAGCTGGTGAACCCGGCGACCGTGCCCCAGACCGCGGCGGCGACGCGGTTGGGCGCGGCAGCGTGATCGGCGCCATGGCGGAACTGCAGATAGAGCCAGCGCAGGACGAAGATGATGGCGACGGCGCCGACGATCAGCCGCACCGCCTCTTCGGTCACCAGTGCCGCCGTCAGCCAGCCAAGGCCGATGCCGATGACGGCGCCCGGCATCATGTCGACCAGCATCTTGCGGTCGTAAACGCCCCACCATGTCCATACCGAGACGATGTCCATCAGGCACAGGATCGGCAGCAGGATGGCCGCCGCCTGCACCGGCGGCATGGTCAGCGCCATCAGCGGCACGCCGACGAAACCGACGGCGCCGCCAAAGCCGCCCTTGGACAGGCCGACCAGAATGACCGCCGGAATGGCAGCCGCATAGAACCACGGATCGAGAAGCAGGCCTGACATGGGAGGGGGACTGGTCCGGAGGGAAAGCGGGTCGACGCTTGAATAGCCCAGAATGCCCGGCGGAGCGACAGCAAATATGAGCGTGGCAGCGGCACACTCGGCCGACGCCGGCCAGTGCCTAGCGCCGAGCCGAGACCAGCAGGAACATCGGCCGCTCGAGCTCTTCCGCCAGTTCCGGCTTGGCTGCGATTTGCGCATCGGTCGGCCGGAATTCCTCGACATGGCCGATGGAGAAGCCGGACCGGATCAGTGCGTTGAGGGTGGTGCCGATCGTGCGGTGATGTTTCACCACGCCCTTGGCCAGCCAGTCGGTGCTGCGCGGTCCTTCCACCAGATATTGGTCGACAGGCCACGTCTTGCGGCCTTCGCTATCGATCACCCAGCCGGGTTTGGTCGGCGCCATGAAGATCGGATGTTCCGTCGAAAAGACGAAACGCCCGCCAGGCGCCAGGGCCCGATGCACGGTCCCGAACAGACGCGACACATCCTCGACATAGTGCAACGCGAGCGAGCTGTAGACGAGATCGAAGCTGGCTTCCGGCAGGCTGAGCCGATCGAGATCGGCCGTCTCATAGCTTATGCCAGCATCGGGGCCGGCGGCCCTTGCCCGGGCAAGCATCTTCTCCGACAGATCCAGGCCAAGCACCTGCGCCGCCCCATGCTCGCGGGCCCAGCGGCAGAACCAGCCGAAGCCGCAGCCGAGATCGACGACCCTCAAGCCGCCGACATCGGGCAGCATGGCGCGCAGTGCCGGCCACTCGGCGGCACCCTCCAGCCCTTCGACCGAACGGCCGAGCTGGCTGTAGCCTGCGAAGAAATCCTCACGATCGTATATATTCTGCGCCATGGTTCCGGCCTCGTTTGGGCCGGCACACTAACCAACCGGCCACCGGCTTTCCACCCAACTCGATCAGGAGGCCTGCAAGACCTTTGCCCTATCCCGAGAGGCGGTTGCGTCAAGCGGCGGCGGCCGACGCCGGATCGGCTGCGCCTTGATAATGGCGGTGCTTGTCTCCGCCTTGTCGGCGATACGGTCCAAAATCCCGTCGAGATCGCCGATCGAGCGCACGAACAGCCGGGCGACGAAACAGTCATCGCCCGTCACCTTGTCGCATTCGCCGAATTCGGGAATCTCCTCGATCAGCTTCTGGACGATGTGCAGCTTGCCCGGCAAAGGCCGGATGCGCACGATCGCCTGCAGGGTATAACCGAGCGCCAGCGGATCGATCTCGACAGTGAACGCCCGGATGACGCCGCGCTCCTCGAGCCGTCGCAGCCGCTCCGAAACGCTTGGCGACGACAGCCCGACCTGGGCGGCCAGTTCCTTCAGCGAGGTCCGTGCATCCTTGACCAGGATTTCAAGGAGATTTCGGTCGAGATCGTCCAGCATCTTTTTCTTTCCCCGATAGTTTGGAGTTTTCTCCTAATATAATTAGGGCCAACCGGCCATACACCCTTTCCAATCAGATGGAAAGCTTCGCGGCAGCATGAGATTATGGCGGCTCAACCGATATGGAGGTTTGTTGTGAACGAAACGGTGCGCGGCACGGTCGAAATGTCAGCCGCAATGGCCATCCTGGGAACGATCGGATGGTTCGTCGTCCTGTCCGGCCAGCCGATCATGGATGTGGTGTTCTGGCGTTGCGCTTTCGGTGCGCTGACGCTGCTCATCATCTGCGCCGGGCTGGGATTGCTGCGCAACAGGCTGTCGCTGCGCATCATCGGCATCGCCGCGCTCGGCGGCGTCGCCATCGTCGTCAACTGGCTGCTGCTGTTCAGCGCATTCTCGCGCGCGTCGATCTCGATCGCCACCGCTGTCTACAACACGCAGCCTTTCATGCTGGTCGGCTTCGGTGCGCTTTTCTTCGCCGAGCGGCTGACCCTGACCAAGCTGACCTGGCTGGCCATCGCCTTCGCCGGCATGGTTCTGATCGTGCAGTCGGCTCCCGATGCCGGCGATATCGGCACGGATTATTTCACCGGCATCGTCATGGCGTTGGGCGCGGCTTTCTTCTGGGCCGTCGCCGCCATCGTCACCAAGAAGCTCAAGGGCACGCCGCCGCACCTCATCGCGCTGATCCAGGTCTGCGTCGGCGTCGTCATGCTGGCGCCTTTCGCCAATCTTGCAGAGCTTCCGGCCGATGCCTGGAGCTGGACCATGCTGGCGACGCTCGGCATCGTCCATACCGGCCTGATGTACATACTGATGTACGGCGCCATCCAGAAGCTGCCGACGCATCTGCAGGGATCGCTGTCCTTCATCTATCCGGTCGTCGCCATCCTGGTCGATGTCGTCGCCTTCGGCCATCGGCTGCATCTGAGTCAGGTCGTCGGCGCCACCGCCATCCTGATCGCCGCCGCCGGCATGAATCTCGGCTGGACGCTGTGGAAGGGCAAACCGCCCGTGGCGAGCCCGCACCCGATCAAATGAAGCGCCCCGCCGGATGCCCGGCGGGTCAAACATCGCGATCCCGGCTGCCCGCCTGTTCAAAGCGGGCACTTTGCTCTATGCCGCAATCCAACCATCTTCGCCCGGCATAGGCGAAACGCGGGACCCGAAGAACCATGAATGAAGCAACGCCCCCCAATCGCTGTCGCATCGTGCTGATCGCGCCGTCCGGCGTGCCGGCGGCCCGTATTGTCGCGGCATTCGATGGCGGCGATGTCGCTTCGCTGATCCTGCCCGAGAACGGCATGGATGAAGCCTCCTTCCAGGCTTTCGCCGAACAGATCGTGCCAGCAGCGCAAGCCGCCGGCGTTGCTGTCATCATCGCCGGCGACACCCGCATAGCCGGCCGCGTCCAGGCCGACGGCATCCATGTCGAGGTCTCCAAGGCCGAACTTGCCGAGACGATCGAGCATTTCCAGGCAAAGATGATGGTCGGCACCGGCGGCGCCAAGACACGTGACGACGCGCTCGAGCTTGGCGAGACGCGGCCAGACTACATCTTCTTCGGCCGCTTCGGTTACGACAACAAGCCCGAACCGCACCCGCGCAACCTGTCGCTCGGCGCATGGTGGGCGGACATGATCCAGATCCCTTGCATCGTCATGGCCGGATCCGACATCGCCTCGGTCGAAGCGGTGGGCGCCACCGGCGCTGAATTCGTGGCGCTGTCGAGCGCCGTGTTTGCCGACGGCACCGATCCCAGGACAGCGGTCGCCACCGCCAACGCGCTGCTCGACGAGACCGCGCCGCGCTTCGAGGACTGAAATGTCCTCGGCGACGCTTCCCCTCCAGGCTCTGCTTGCGGTGCTGATGGTCCAGGCTGCCGCCGCGGAGACCATCCCCCTGCCGCAGCCCAAGCCGGAAATCGGCGTCCACACCGACAAGCCGATGCCGCAGCCCGCTACCACGGCCGAGCCCGCGCCGCTGCCGTCGGCCGACACGGTCAATCCCGACCGCTTCGGCGCAAAACCCGCCGACGCGGCCTATGGCGCCTTCCAGCGCGGTCTCTACAAGACAGCTTACAATCTGGCATTGGTCCGGGCGCAAAACGGCGATCCGGCGGCGCAGACCTTGGTGGCCGAGATCCTGTCGCGGGGGCTCGGTGTGCCGGTCAATTCGGCGCAAGCGGCGAAATGGTACGCGCTGGCCGCCGAACAGGGTGTGCCGGAATCGCAGTTCCAGTATGCGCTGATGCTGCTCGACGGCCGCTACGTCAAAAAGGATGGAAAAGAGGCCTACGCCTTGATGCAGGCCGCCGCCGAAGCCGGCAACCGGCTGGCGCAATTCAATTTCGCGCAGATGCTGGTCCAGCAGGACCCCGGCGACGCCGGCATGGCCAAGGCGGTTTCCTACTATGAGCGCGCCGCCGCGACCGGCCTCGCGGACGCGCAATATGCAATGTCGCAGATCTACGCCAACGGTGTCGGTGGCAAGCCACGTGACGACGCCCAGGCAAGGCGCCTGCTGGCGCAGGCCGCAAGGCAGAACTACGACACCGCGCAGATCGATCTCGCCGCCTGGATGATCGAAGGCCGCGGCGGTGCGCGCGACCTGAAATCCGCCTTCGGCTGGATGAAGCAGGCGGCGGAGGGCGGCAATGTCGCCGCCCAGAACCGCCTGGCCAAGCTCTATATGCAAGGCATCGGCACCGATCCGGACCTTGTGCTTGCCGGCGCCTGGTACGTCGTCGCCCGCCGTGCCGGCCTCATCGACCCACAGATGGACGACTTCCTGCAGGGGCTGGACGACGACCAGACCAAGCAGGCGCTGCAGAAGGCCAACCGGCTGCCTTGACGGCGGTTCTCGCGGTCATTGCAAGTGTAACCTCGGCTCCCCTCGCCTGGCACCGACCTGCCCGCTCCCTTGCCTCTTCTGGCGATTTGTGGTCTTGGGAGCCCGAAATCGCTTTCCCAGCGAACATCCATACCGACGGCGTGGCCGTTGGTATCATTTCGGATCATCTCATCATGGCCAAGATCAATGGCAACGAAATCCGTCCCGGCTATGTCATCGAGCATGATGGCGGGCTTTGGGTGGCGGTCAGGACCAACACCGTCAAGCCCGGCAAGGGCGGCGCCTACAATCAGGTCGAACTGAAGAACCTCATCAACGGCACCAAGCTCAACGAGCGCTTCCGCTCGGCCGAGACCGTCGAACAGATCCGGCTCGACCTGAAGGATTTTTCCTTCCTCTACGCGCAGGAAGACGCACTGGTGTTCATGGACACCCAGAGCTACGAGCAGCTCGAATTGAACAAGGACTTCGTCGGCGATCGCGCCGCCTTCCTGCAGGACGGCATGATGGTGACGGTCCAGCTCTACGAAGAGCGGCCGATCGGCATTTCGCTGCCCGACTATGTGACGCTGACCATCACCGAGGCCGACCCGGTGGTGAAGGGTCAGACGGCGGCATCGTCCTACAAGCCGGCGATCCTGGAGAACGGCATCCGCGTCCTGGTGCCGCCCTTCATCGGCGCCGGCGAGCGCATCATCGTCGACACCAACGAAATCACTTACGTGCGCCGCGCCGACTGACGCATGTCGCCCAGAAGTGGCCGGGTTCCGGGTCACCGACATGCATCGAGGCAGAATTTAAAGCGCAGCACCGGGAAAAAGCACTATGGCACGCTCAGCCCTTCTCAACGTCATGGTCCAGGCCGCAATGAAGGCCGGCCGCTCGCTGTCGCGCGACTTCGGCGAGGTGCAGAACCTGCAGGTCTCGATGAAGGGCCCCGGCGATTATGTCAGCCAGGCCGACCGCAAGGCAGAGGACATCGTCTTTGCCGAATTGTCCAAGGCTCGGCCCGGCTATTCCTTCCTGATGGAAGAGCGCGGCGTGGTTGAAGGCGACGACGGCCAGCATCGCTGGATCGTCGACCCGCTCGACGGCACCACCAATTTCCTGCACGGCATTCCGCTCTTTGCCGTTTCGATCGCGCTGGAGCGCCAGGGCCAGATCGTCGCCGGCGTCATCTACAATCCGGCGATGGACGAACTCTACACCTGCGAACGCGGGGGCGGCGCCTTCATGAACGACCGCCGCTTGCGCGTCGCCGGCCGCATCAAGCTGGTCGACACCGTGATCGGCTGCGGCATGCCGCATCTCGGCCGCGGCCACCACGGCAATTTCCTGGTCGAACTGCGCAATGTCATGGCCGAGGTTTCCGGCGTCCGCCGCCTCGGCTCCGCATCGCTCGATCTCGCCTATGTCGCCGCCGGCCGCATGGATGGCTTCTGGGAAACCGGCCTGTCGGCCTGGGACATCGCCGCCGGGCTGCTTTTGATCCGCGAGGCGGGCGGCTTCGTCTCCGACATGGATGGCGGCCAGGACATGCTCGACAACGGCTCGGTCGTCGCCGGCAACGAGATCATCCAGCGCGCTTTGCTGAAGGTCGTGAAGAAGCCGCTCTCCTCCCGCTGACAGCCACGCCGCGCTGATGCGCCGCAGTCGCAAAACCGCAATGGAAGCTTGAAATACTGCCCGGCATGCGCCCAAATTGAAGGGCGCGGTGCAGGAACCCGGCTTAGTGAGAGACAACCAACCCTACCCCGATATCCCGTT
>NZ_RZOL01000114.1:0-15792 GCF_004022985.1 Mesorhizobium sp. M7A.F.Ca.ET.027.02.1.1
GCAAAAATATTAGGGGCGGACGGCGCTACGGGCCGGGAAGAAACAGAGAGGCTCACACAGACGCATGCTCTGCGACGCGGTCGGAGGGCTCTCGGCCCGCCGCTCTAACTACGGGTTGCAAAAAGAGAGACGCAGGACGCCAGTCCCGTGGAACGAATGAGCCCTAACCCGACCCCGCCCCACCGGGAGACCAATGGAGACACAGAAGGTCGCCTGGAGGTGGCTTGAGGGGAGATTTGGATGAAATGCCGGGAGCGGCGTCTTGCGTCTCTGAATGGCAGAGCGAGGCTGCTACCCGTGAGGGGAGCCTTGCTCAAAGAGGGAGAGAGAATGAGTGTGGAGTAGCGGCGTTCGGTAAGCGCCCTGAACCCGATCACATGCCACGCCTATATAACGTATAGCTGCAACCGGAGGGGCCTTTCCTGAAGGAAGTCGTAATCACCTCATGCCGTAAAACATGGCCTTAGCCTCTGCTCTCTCCCTCTCTTGAGCGGAGGGTCCCTTACGGGCAGGGCCTATAAGCGTTAGCTGCACCGGAGAGGCGTATCCTGAAGGGAGTGGTTTTCATTCCACTCGGTGTCCATCGTGCCTCGACAGGGAGCCTTCAAGCGGCCTGCTGGGGAGCTAGAGTGGTCCTCGCGGAGCGACTGCATACAGCGCACCCAGAAGCATGTTTAGATAACTGTATCGGGAGGGATCATTCCTGAAGCGTGTCGGAATTGGCCTTCGAGACCTACGCTCTCCCATAGACATGTTCAGAACCATGTTCGAGGGGACGGTCACTCCAGAAGCATGTTTAGATAACTGTATCGGGAGGGATCATTCCTAAAGCGTGTCGGAATTGGCCTTCGAGACCTACGCTCTCCCATAGACATGTTCAGAACCATGTTCGAGGGGACGGTCACTCCAGAAGCATGTGGTAATCGATTTTCGCAAACGAGCGTGGCTGGAGCGCCGTTCGGGTTCGGACGGTACATTCTACCTCCCGAACCCCTGAAGCCCCTCCAGCCGCTACCGCTGCACGAAAGAGAGCCTATCGGAGCCGAACGGGCATTGCGTCCCTGCCCCATACTTGGCGAATGGCTCCCGTGTACTCATCCTCCGGGATCATGCGGACAAACTCGGCAAGCTGGCCGTCCGCCATGATGACAAACCGAAGGGTGTCCGCCGCGCTCACGGGCGCACCAAGGGCCAGCACCTCCAATGCCTGCGATACCGCTTCGGCGACTGACGACAGGCGGCACACGGCCTCCCTCACTATGTTGGCCTCTGCGGTCTGGTCGATGTTTCGGCCGGCCTTCTGTCGCCGCTCCTGCGCTCGGGAGGCCCGCGCCAGTCGGTCGTATCCTGAAAGGCTCTCGCTGGTCCATCCCAAGGGCTCCAGTGTGTGGGGCTCGTGGAGCTGTCGGCCCGACGCCACGGCCCGCACGGTGGTCGTTAGACCGCCAATGGCCGCGCCAAGGTGGCGTATAGCTTCGCTCTCGTGGTCCGAAAGGGGGCGTCCGTTGCGAACGGGGGCGAGGGCGTTCGCTGGTTCTTTGGTAGTGGTATGCTCGGTCATGCTGTAGTCCTCGTGTGTTGGATGAGACGGCCGAGGACATGCCGGAAGGCTTGATGGCTAGCAAGAAGTTAAATGTTCCCGGCAACGGGATAATAATAATCGATGCTCCCGGCAACGGGATGAATATTCGCAGGCTATGTAAGCCGGCTAGGTTTCGGCCGATCCTACATTGTCCCGGATGCGAGAGCATCTGATACAGGCATAATCTGCCGTCTGGCCCAATCTATCCTGCCGATGCCCGATCGATCACACGCGAGACCTGCTTAGCGGTCCACCGGCCGCCTCGCGAAGTGGCAACACCGGTCCGATTGAGGGCTTCCGCGATTGCCATGAGGGTTTCCCCTCCAGCCCGCATGGGGCCTATGACGGCCATTGCCGGTCCGGCCTCCTGCCTCGCCTTCTCTTGGATGGCGACATTGCGAGCCATGGTTTTGTCCCGGAGGCCGCCCAGCTTGGTACCGCGAGCCTTCGCGGCTTGGAGGGCATCCTTAGTGCGCCTGGAGATGAACTCGCGTTCCTGTTCGGCCAGGGCGGCATAGATGTGCAGTTGAAACTTGTCCGCATGGGGCATTTGGGCAACCCGCAGGCGCACTCTCCGGTCCTCCATTAGGTTCGCTATGTGAGCCACCTTGCGGCCCAGGCGATCAAGCTTGGCAACGAGCATTTCCGCCCCAGTTTTCCGGACCAGGGCCAGAGCCTTGTCAAACTCCGGCCGGCTCTCGCTGGCACCCGACAGAACGTCGGTGAACGTGCCGACTATTTCGAAAGGCTCCTCGGAGAAATTCTTGAGGAAGATGGCAATGTCCCGCTGCTGGGCCTCTAAACCGAGACCGCTGCGGCCCTGGTCTTCAGTCGACACCCTCTTGTAGATGACATACCGCTTCATTTGTCCTGCCTTCACGTTGTGCCTGACACCTGACCTAGAGCGCCATTTGTCTAATGTCAACGTTCGTTGTGCCTGACAAATGGCTAATGACGCCCTTGCCGACCGCGTGTCCCATTCCGTCCGTGGAGAGGCGTTCGTGCTCGCATGATGCATTCCACCTCCGGCACCCTCGAAGCCACTGAAACGCCCCAACGGGACATAGAGGAGAGGCATCCGGGCGGCCTGCCGTGGGCCGAGAGTGGACCGGGCGTGGGCATGAGGGCCGCGACCCCATCGGGGGGTCTCGCGCTGCTGAAACTATCCAGTTCGACCCCTCGGATTTTTCCGTCGGATTGAAACGGCCTCGATTTGACATTCGGCCCACCTCGCAACACGATAGGCGCATCGGTTCTTCAGCCTTTGAGGGAAGGCAGTGGGCACTGACGACGACCATCGGCCCGAGCGTTCGGCTAAGGAACTCGTGTGGGCCGCCCTTGACGGCTTCCGTCCTGGCGACATCGCAGCCGTCAAGGCCGTTCTGGCAATGGTCCGGGACGAAGGGCCTCACCTAACCGAGACCGACGACGAGCTTACGGAACTTATCGTCACAGCAGCATCCGCGAAGGAGCTGTTTGTGGAGTTCAACCTTCACCAGTAGTGGTCATTCGGTCAGACCAATGCGTTTAGCTATTGGACCATAGTCGCGCTCGCAGGCGTTGCGCTGTCGGGGCAGGATACACATGCCCGGCCTTTGAAAAGGCAGGGTGATGGTCCGACCCGCGAAATCCTGTGTCACCATGATGATAAGCGGGCCGGGCCGTCCAAGTTCCTATGTGGCCTTTGCGACCGGGCCTGTCCCGTTCCACCGGATGAACGTCGCTTTCCGGTCACCTCTCGCACCGCCTTCAGCAACGCCTCATGCAAATCCTGAAGGGACCTGTAGTGGTCGCACTGGGGCGATATGAGGGGCTGCGTGATACTGTGGTGCAGCGCCTCGGCCGCCTTCATGAATTGCTCCAGCTCTCCGCTCGATAGCTGCTTCGGTTTGTTGCGTCGGACCATCGCGACCTCCTGTTGAGTGTCGCCCCATCTAGGAGTATGTTCCTATAGATCGGCGGTCAGGGCAAGAGCCTTCAGGAAGCGTCAGCAATCCCAAAGATATGAACTCTCGGCATTTGACGTCTGGACGTCAAACAGCTACGACAGGTCTCGCACTTGAGTCTTGGGGGATCGAATGACTTTCGCACCGGGCACGATTCGAGATTCGATTGTGACCTACTTGAGCACACTGGCCGGCGATGCCTCAACTGGGGAAATCGCGGAAGCTGTGTGCAAGCACGTTGGCGAGGTCCCGCCTTCGTCAATACGGTCGTACTTGAACCTCAACACCCCCACCGTCTTCGAGCGGACGAAGCGCGGGCGCTACAGGCTCCAGAACGGCTCTTTCGCACCTGTTGCCAGCGAACGAAGGCAAGCGCACTACTCCGGGTCATGCCAACTGTTCCAAGCCGATTGCTTCGCTTGGTTGACCGAGCAGCCCACGCACTCGGTTCACGCTGTTGTGACCGACCCCCCGTATGGACTGCTGGAATATACCGAGAAGGAGACTGCCAAGCTTCGAGCGGGCAAAGGCGGCGTCTGGCGCATTCCGCCGTCCTTCGATGGCCACCAGAGAGCCCCTCTCCCGCGTTTCACGGTGCTTACGGACGACGACCGCCTTCAACTGCATGGCTTCTTCAACCGGCTCGCCCATCTGCTGGCCCGCGTCGTGGTGCCGGGAGGCAACGTGCTGGTCGCGTCCAACCCCCTCTTGGCTCACATTGTGGCCGCCGCGATGGTCGCTGGTGGGCTTGAGCTTCGGGGACACGTCGTCCGCCAAGTGATGACCATGCGGGGCGGTGACAGGCCCAAGAACGCGCATCAGGAGTTCGAGGGGGTGTCAGTGATGCCCCGCTCGCAATGGGAGCCTTGGGTGATGCTGCGAGCGCCGCTTGACGGTCGCGTCCAAGACAACCTCCGAAAGTGGGGCACGGGGGGCTTTCGGCGGCCTTCGGCAGAGCGGCCATTTGGCGATCTCATCCGATCAAGCCCCACGCCTCAAGCCGAGCGCCGTATCGCCCCTCACCCGTCGCTCAAACCCCAACACTTTATGCGACAGGTTGTGAGGGCGGCGTTGCCGCTCGGGAAAGGGATCGTCCTTGACCCCTTCATGGGGGCTGGGTCCACCATGGCGGCTTGCAACGCGGTTGGCTATCAAGGCATCGGTGTCGAGCTGGACAAGCAGTTCTTCACTCTGGCAACGGCTGCCGTGCCCGAGCTGGCAAAGCTCCGGGTAAAGGATGATGCCTAGAGCTTGTACACCCAGTTCGACCGGAGTTTGAGCACACCTTCTCGGTGCAAGGTGGCTGTGCGGGTGCCGAGGTCCCCACGTGGGTTTCGCCGGAAGTCCGCCTCCACGACCTCCGCCAAGTACACCTCGGTGAATTGCATAGGTTCGCGGTGCATGGCCGGTTCGGTCTCATTGTCCACCTTGTAGACAAATACGCACATCCACTGCTGTCTTGCGCCGTGCGTATCGACAGCACCTCCCGGCTTCCGGGTGCTCTTGATCTCGATCCCTTCGGTCCCCGCCTTCACACTGTCGTTGCGGTAGGCCCCACGCTTCACTAGGTCGGGATGCCCGTTGAAATGCTTGTTCTCGACCAAAGCCCTTGAGAACTTGGCGAGCGAAGCCGTCATCATGTCCGAGATGATCCCGGACATCGCGGCGGGACGCAGCATATCGTCAAACCTGTGCAGCCCCTTCCCCAATAGCAACGTGTTCACGTCGAAAAGGAAGTCGTAAACATCCTGCATCGCGACTTCAAAATCGCTGGTCCGCAGTTCGTAAGGTAACCTTGCGGCCTGGTTGAATGCGTCCCTATCGACTTGCGCCCTGCGCATGGTGATTCGCCCCCTGCTCAATCGATAGACTACTCACCCGGTCTTGGTCGGCGCAATGTAGCGGGACGACATGTCCGGGCCAAAAAGGGATTGCCCAATGGCGGCGGGCGTCCTACTACTCTCTCGCGGTACACATTTGCACCGCATGAGGTCCATAACAGCAGAATGTGGTCAGCATAGGAATACGGCGCAAAGCATTGGTATCGTTGAGATAATTAGGGCTTTCCCACGCGGTTCGATTTGGCTCCGATAGCCCGGCCCGGGGAGCCAAATTTTTCAAGGCCTTGAGACGGTCAGGTCGCCCATAGGGGCTGATCTATGGCATGTCTGCAAAATCGTGGTCAGCAGGTTGATTCTCAACTTGACCTGGCGCCGCTGTCCAGCGCTCTCGATGACGCCGCGGCATCGGGAAGGTTCGCGCGAGCAGGCATAAGGCCTTGCTGCGATCTCGGCGATCTTATCTCTTGTCGCCGTTCGGGTTGGGTGCCGGTGCCTCTCGCACATCTCGGGGTGGCGGGTCGACATCCTCAAGCTCGGGCGGGGCTTCTTTGTCCCGGCGTTGCACAGGTACCTTCTCCGGTGCGGGCGTCGATGGTGGCTCTTTGATCTTGCTCGGCATAACCGAGTTAACCGCCCTGCCGGTCTCTTGTTCCGTAGCGAGCAGAAAACCTGAATGCGTGGGGAACCGGGAACATCGAAGAGCGTTTTCTCGCATGCTGAAGAAGATCGCCCTCGCCGCCGTGCTGGTCCAGGTTGCCGCAGTTTCCGCTCTCATCACCCAGACGGTGCTCTTCGCGTCCACGGCCACACAGGCCGCCAACGCGCAGCCCGATGACGCAGTTGCTGTGACCGCCGAGAACGAACGGGACAAGCCGGCGCAGCCTATTGTTGCCGGCCAATGCCCAACGCGGCTTGTGGCGAGCAAGGTCTTCACGGGGAACCTGATTACGGCGCAACAATAGCTCGCCATCGATGCCGGCCATCCGTCGATCCCCCCAATTTAAGTCAGGGCGATGTGCTTGAAAGCGCAATGATTCCTGTTACTTGCGGCGCAGGGCGAGTGCGTTTGGGTTGGGCAAGAATTGGTATGATTTCATCGAATATGGAATGCCCGCGCTGTCATGGCAGCGGCAGGGTTTTCGACTGCTCCAAGTGGTATGCGTCAAACGGGCACTGCTGCCCGCATGGAACCCATCGGGGCGGCTGCCCCGGAAAGACGGGCGCCTGCGCGGAATGCGACGGCCTTGGGACGATGGCGGAGCCTCCGCTGAGAGCCGTGGCGTAATCTGCGAGAGCGGCCCACGCCGCTGATGACGGCGCGGAGGCGCCCGAACGAGCATATCTTACTCTGTTGGTGTTTCTACGGGTGGTGCGGTCAGAACCGTGATGTCCATCCTGGCGATCTTGGATGCCGCGCGGCCTTGCGCGCCAGCATCCATATCGCCGCCTGCGGCAACCATGATTTTGGCCAGATGTCCTACGGCGTCCGCGCTGCGGCCCGGCGAAAATCCTTCGCCGGCTTGCGGCTTCCCCACTGCCGTTTGTTTTTCCGGGACATGCGGATGTTGACTTGCGATAGCGGAAACCATTGAACCTCCTGTGGCGACGCTTCGAACATTATATTAGCGTTGACTGTTGCGAGGCTGACCTAGCCAGTCGCCAAAAACCGCACCAGGGAGTTCGAACAAACGATCGAGCCGCCCCACTACAAGGTGAGCTGGTACGGCAGTTCACCTTGTAGCGGATGTGAACGACGACCATGCAGCGGGCCATCCTGGCAGCGCCGCCCCTATCAAGGCTAAGCGGTGACCCCACCGCGACCTGACCTTGTGCCGTCCATCCAAGGAAATTGAGCAAGCGGTTCCTGCAGGATCTTGACGGATCTTGCGAAGCCGGCGACGGCATCGCGCGCCACCGTCAGCGGAACCTGGCCGTCGTGAGCACGCTGGCAGGCTCGAAAGGCCGTTTCGAAAATCGGACCCCGCCGTTCCCTTGGCCACTCGTCAAAGAAGTCGAACGCGTCGTCGAGGCAGCCTATTTCTTGAATGAACCCACCATTCTTGACCAGGACCGGTTGGTCGAACGTCCTGTCACTCATGTAATCCTCCATTCGGCACGGTGGGTTGTTGCTGGTTCGGGAAATCATGCGATTGCATGCTCCGGCTCGGCCAACATGCCGCCACCTCCACGCCCGGGCGGCACCGTTGCAAAGGCCGGGATTGGCGGCGGATCATCGTCGTCATCTCGCCAGGGGTGCCGCATCCAACCGAGACGGCTCTTCCTGCGGCGCCGGTCGAAAGACAGGCTGACGCTTGCCGACACCTTTGAAACACGCGTTTCCCGCCCGGATTCGTCCAGGAGGTGGAGCGCGCGAAGTATGTCGCTGACTTCCACGATGGCGCCGTTGTCCAATTGCCGCAACGCGGGATTGTCAGGAACCGCATGAATGTCGGAAGCCCAGAAAGCGAGCAAAGCCCGCTTTGCACCGATCGTCATCGTCTCCTCGTTCAGAACATCATCCGGCGTCCGCAACCCAGCGGGTTCCGCGGCAGAATTTTTCGGTTCGGGTTGGTGAAAACTGTAGGTTTCGGTTCTCATCTCCATTCTCCGCGATCTGTGCCTCCCGGCCGAACCGGGAGGCGGACCGTAGATCTAGGTTCCAGGGAATCAGGCGACCTCGCGTTGGGGCTCCGCATCCGAATCGATCGCCTGCGTCCTGTCGGGTCGCTTGAGCGAAACCGCTTTGGCTTCGGACCCTATCTCAATGCGCCGAGGCTTGAGTTCCTCGGGCACTTCGCGGATCAGGTCCACCGACAGCAAGCCATTCTCGAGGTTGGCCGCCTTGACCTTTACGTGGTCGGCAAGCTTGAACACCTGCTTGAAGTTGCCCGTCGCCAAGCCGCGATGAAGGACCTCCCGATTTTCCTGGTCGGGTTTCCTTTGGCCGATGACAGACAATTCGGGGCCGTTCTGCATGAGTTCGACCTCATCGAGAGCGAAGCCGGCGATAGCCATCGTAATGCGATAGTCGTGCTCGCCAATCTTCTCGATATTGTAGGGAGGCCAGTCAGAGCGCACGCTTTTTTCGAGCATATCGAAGAGACGGTCGAAGCCGACCGTTGTGCGGTAAAGAGGGGTATAATCAAAGCTTCTCATAGCCATATCCTCCGTGAAGCAACATGGGTTACGAGGCTGTCGCAGCGCCGCTGCGACGCCAGTATGTCGAGCCGAAGCCTCGACGGAAAACGATCTGGTAATCGTGGTTTTTTCCGTCAAGAGGGGCGTAAAAAATTTTCTGGCCGGCAGGCAGGTGCCCAAGGCGCTGCCTTGCGTGCTGCTGGCCGCTGCGCGATGTTGACGCCAGGGGTGGAGCGAATCATGCGAAAGATTTTGATGTCCGGACTACTGCTCGCGGTGGCCTTTTCCGCGAACCCGGCCCACGCGCTGGACAGCAGCGGCACGCCTGTGGTCGTGACCCCTCTTGCGTCGCGCACGACGACCGCGTCCGGCCAACCGATCACGTTGCCGCAGAAGAACGTGCAGGTGCTGGTCTCGACCTACGACATCGCGTCGGGCGCGACCTTGCCGGTCCACAGGCACCCCTTCCCGCGCTATGCGTATGTCCAAGCCGGCACGCTGAAGGTCACCAATGTCGAGACCGGCATCAGCAACACCTACAAGGCTGGCGATTTCATCATCGAAATGATCGGCCAGTGGCATCAGGCCACCAATATCGGGGATGTCGAGGTGAAGCTTCTGGTGATCGATCAGGTCGAGCAAGGCGCCAAGAATACGGAATTGCGCCAATAGCCGCCAAGTCTGTGGGCGAAGGCGGAAGGCTGTTCCCGCTTTCGCTGCGACCGGCCCGGTGCTAGGGCTGGCGGAAATCATGGACTGGATCTGCCCTTGACCAAAGCTCTCCGCCTGCCGCTGATCGAAATCTGTGTCGAAGGCATTGACGGCCTTCTCGCGGCGCAAGCCGCCGGCGCCGACCGGATCGAACTATGCGCCAGCCTCATCGAAGGCGGTATCACGCCGAGCCTCGGCACGGTCCGCGCCGCCCTCGAGCAGGCAAGTGTGCCGTTTCACGTCATGGTGCGGCCGCGCGGCGGCGATTTTCTCTACAGTGAGACCGAATACGCCTCGATGCTGGCCGATGTCTCGGCATTGCGCGAACTCGGCGTGCCCGGCGTGGTGTTTGGCTGCCTGAACGCCGATGGCACCATGGACGAGGCGCGCATGAGCGAACTGACGCAGGCGGCCGGCCCCTTGAACGTCACCTGTCATCGCGCCTTCGACATGACGCGCGACCCGGCCGAGGCGCTCGAATCGCTGATCCGCAGCAAGGTCGGCCGCGTGCTGACCAGCGGCCAGCGTGACACTGCTATCGAAGGCTTGCCGCTGTTGGCGGATCTGGTGCGGCAGGCCGGCGAGCGCATCGTCATCCTCGGCTGCGGCGGACTGGATTTGCACAACATTGCCGAAGTGCGCAGCAAAACCGGCCTGTCCGAAATGCATTTTGCCGCCCTCAAGGATGTGCCGAGTGCCATGGACTACCGCAATCCCCATGTCGGCATGGGTGGTTCCGATCTCGATCGCGAATACCGCAACACGCTCACCGACACACCGCTGGTGGCGGCAACGATCGCGGCAGCCAAGGCATGACCTCGACCCCTGCCCCGATAGCCCGTGTATCGGCCGCAGACGAAGCGGCGATCCTGGCGCTCAACAACGAGCATGCCGCAGAACTGTCGTGGCTGGAGGCTGAGCGGCTGTCCTTCCTGCTTGGCGAAGCGTTTTACACCAGGCGCATCGGCGATCTCGAAGCCTTCATCATGACCTTCGACCAGGACGCCCGCTACGACAGCCCGAATTTCCTCTGGTTTCGCGAACGCTACGAGCGCTTCGTCTATGTCGACCGCGTTGTCGTGGCGGCGCACGCGCGCGGCCGCGGCCATGCCCGCCGGCTCTATCAGGATCTGTTCGGCCATGTTGAGCGCGCCGGCTACAATCTGGTCACCTGCGAAGTCAACACCGACCCGCCGAACCCTGCCTCGGATGCCTTTCACGCCGCCCTTGGCTTCACTGAGGCCGGCGACGCAGTGATCCATGGCGGTAAGAAAGCAGTGCGCTATTACGTCAGATCGCTGCAGGCATAGAGAGGGCGGGCGCGCCGCAAGACGGCCTGAACGCCCTGTTGCTCACCAGTTGCGGTTGAGCCATTCGCGCGCCGGGCGCTCGATGAGGTAGTAGCTGCAGGCCGCACAAGCGAAGACTGCGGCCAGCATCGGCATCGGCATGACGCCTTGCTCATAGACGAATTTGTAGAACGGCTGCTGCCACAGATAGAGCGAGTACGACCACAGACCCAGCGTCGCCATCGGCCAGGAGGACAGCAATCCGGAAATATACCGTGGGCTGAAATCGAGTGCGTTGACGGCCAGAGCCAGCAGCGGCACCGCGAAGAGATAGTGGATCGGCGTCGGCACCTGATCCAGGAACAGGACAACGGCGCAGATCGTCGCCACCAGGGCCACATGCTTGCCTCTCAAAAACGCCGGCAGCATGCCGTCGGCCTTCAGCAGGCAGATCGAAGCCGACAGCAGGATCGACGCGATGTGCACGTCGGTGCGCCAATAAGTGGTTTCGTAGTCCATCCCGAAGACCCAGTACGAAACCGCGCCATTGGCCATGGCCAGCAAGGCCAGCGCCAGGAGCAGCACGACCACGCGAGAGCGACTTGAGACGATGACGCTGATCAGCGCCAGGATGATGTAGGCGTGCTCCTCGATGCAGAGCGACCAGATATGGTCGAGCGCCCCTGCCCGCGTCACGAGAATGCCGGCATAGTTGTAGGTGAATGTCAGCGCCGTCAGCGCCGCCTTCCATTTGAAGGCGATGAATGTGCCGGACAGCGCAACCATCGCGACGACTACGAAGACCAAAAGAGCCGGATAGATGCGGGAGAAGCGGCGTTTGAAGAATTTTTTCAGCGGGTAGCGTTCGATGAACAGGATCTCGCCCATCAGCCGGCCGCTGAGCACGAAAAAGAATTCGACGCCCAGCACGCCAAGATTGATTCCGGGAACCGGAAAGAAATGGCCGATCAGCACCAGTGCGATCGAAAGCCCGCGCCAGCCGTCGAGATAGGCCAGTCTTGTTCTGGTTGATCTGTCGGCGGCGGATCGGGACGGAACGACATGCGTCGCGGAAATGTCGGTCATGCCGATCCTCTCGCAAATAGGCATGCGAAAGGGCACGACATTTCGAACCCGGCTCGCATTCCCGCCCAAATCCATATTGCAGTGCAATATGGATTTGTGCAAGTGCGAGATTGCCGCCGGTGCAGTTCCAGGTGAAGTGTCGGCGGAAGAAATTGCTCAGGCAAACGATTGGTGCAGGGCGATTCCATCAAAAGTTTGGGCAACTACAGGTCGCCACAAAAGGAAAAGGGGCCGCATGACCCCTTCTCCGTGTCCACAACGGATCGTGTCAGGCGTTGGCGGCAGCCACCGCGCGCTTGGCCATCACCGCGATCAGATTGGCGCGGTAGTCGGCCGAGGCATGGATGTCGGTCATCAAATTCTTCGCTGGCACTTTCACCCCTTCGAGTGCCGAGGCCGCGAAGTTCCCGGCTAATGCTGCCTCGATCTCCTTCGAGCGAAAAACGCCGTCGTCGCCGGCACCGGTAACGGCGACGCTGACGCCATCCTTGCCCTTGGCCACGAACACGCCGACGATGGCGTAGCGCGATGCCGGATTGCGGAATTTTTCATAGGCCGCCTTGGCCGGCGCGGTGAAGGTGACGGCGGTGACGATCTCGCCATCCTTCAACGAGGTCTCGAACAGGCCCTTGAAGAACTTGTCGGCAGCGATCTCGCGCTTGTTGGTGACGATGGTCGCGCCCAACGCCAGCAGCGCCGCCGGATAATCGGCCGCCGGATCGTTGTTGGCGATCGAGCCGCCGATCGTTCCCTTGTGGCGCACCGCCGGATCGCCGATCAGCGATGCCAGATGGGAAAGCGCCGGACAGGCCTTCTTCAGCTTCTCGTCATTGGCAACAGCATTATGCGTGGTGGCAGCGCCGATGGTGACGGTCTTGCCCGACACCGTGACGCCCTGCAGCTCCGTGATCCGCGACAGGTCGACAAGGTCGGACGGCGCGGCAAGCCGCGTCTTCATCGCCGGGATCAGCGTCATACCGCCCGAAAGCAGCTTGGCGTCGCCGGTCTTGATCAGCTTGGCGGCATCGGCGACCGAGGCGGCGCGATGATAGTTGACTGCGTACATTTGTCTTTCTCCCCTGGGTGAAAGAGCGAGCAGGAAGTAGCGAACATTCTCTTCCCTATTCGCTACCCCTATTCGCCATTCGCGTTCAATGTTTCGTCGCGCGGATCGCGGCCCACACGGTGGACGGCGAAGCCGGCATGGCAAGATCGTTGCTGCCGATGGCGTCGGTGATAGCGTTGATCACCGCCGGCGGCGAGCCGATGGCGCCGGCCTCGCCGCAACCCTTGATCCCCAACGGATTGCCCGGGCAAGGGGTGTTCGAGGTCGATACCTTGAACGACGGCAAATCGCCGGCGCGCGGCATGGTGTAGTCCATGTAGCTCGCGGTCAGCAATTGTCCGCTGTTGTCGTAATAGGCGCCTTCGAGCAGCGCCTGGCCAATGCCTTGCGCCAGCCCGCCATGCACCTGGCCCTCGACGATCATCGGGTTGATGATGTTGCCGAAATCATCGGCGGCGACGAACTGGACGATCTCGGTCACGCCGGTTTCCGGGTCGACCTCGACCTCGCAGATGTAGCAGCCCGCGGGGAAGGTGAAATTGGACGGATCGTAGAACGCCGTCTCCTTCAGCCCGGGCTCCATGCCATCAGGCAGGTTGTGGGCAGTGTAGGCGGCCAGCGCCATCTGGAACCACGGCACGTTCTTGTCGGTGCCGGCCACCTTCAGCGCGCCGTTCTCGATGATGATGTCGCCTTCGTCGGCCTCGAGCAGGTGCGCCGCGATCTTCTTGGCCTTGGCCTCTACCTTGTCGAGCGCCTTGACGATGGCTGACATCCCGACCGCACCCGAGCGCGAGCCATAAGTGCCCATGCCCATCTGCACCTTGTCGGTATCGCCATGCACGATCGAGACCGAATCGAGCGGCACGCCGAAGCGCTCATTGACCAGTTGCGCGAAGGTCGTCTCATGGCCCTGGCCGTGGCTGTGGGAGCCGGTCAGCACCTCGATCGTGCCGACCGCGTTGACGCGCACTTCCGCCGATTCCCAAAGGCCGACACCGGCGCCGAGCGAGCCGACGGCCGCAGACGGCGCGATGCCGCAGGCCTCGATGTAGCAGCTCATGCCGATGCCGCGCAGCAGCCCCTTGTTGGCGGCGGCGGCCTTGCGCTTGGCGAAGCCGGCATAGTCCGACGCCTGCATTGCCGCATCGAGCGAAGCGGCATAGTCGCCGGCGTCATAGCACATGATGACCGGCGTCTGATGCGGAAACGCTGTGACGAAGTTCTTGCGCCGCAGCTCGGCCGGCGAAACGCCGAACTGGCGGGCCGCCGTCTCCATCATGCGCTCCATGACGAAGGTCGCTTCCGGCCGCCCTGCCCCGCGATAGGCATCGACGGGCGCGGTGTTGGTGTAGATCGCCTTCACATTGGCGTGGATGGCCGGGATGTTGTACTGGCCCGACAGCAGCGTCGCATAGAGATAGGTCGGCGTCGCCGATGAAAACAGCGACATGTAGGCGCCGAGATTGGCCTGGGTTTCCACCTTCAGGCCGAGGATCCTGTGGTCCTTGTCGAAGGCCATTTCAGCATGGGTGTGATGGTCGCGGCCATGCGCGTCGGTCAGAAAACTCTCGGTCCGGTCGGCCACCCATTTGACCGGCACGCCGGTCTTCTTCGACGCCCACAGGCAGACGATCTCTTCGGGATAGATGTAGATCTTCGAGCCGAAGCCGCCGCCGACATCGGGCGCGATCACGCGCAGCTTGTTTTCCGGCGCCACATTGTAGAAGGCGCTCATCACCAGCCGCGCCACATGCGGATTCTGCGAGGTCGTCCAGCAGGTATAGTGATCCTCGGCCTTGTCGTAATGGCCAAGTGCGGCGCGCGGCTCCATGGCATTAGGCACCAGCCGGTTGTTGATGATGTCCATCTTGACGACATGGGCCGCCTTCCCGAAGGCCGCCGCGGTGTCGTCGGCGTTGCCGATGTCCCAGTCGAAGATCAGATTGTTGTCCGCTTCGGGGTGGATCTGCGGCGCACCCTTGTCCATCGCCTTGGAGGCATCGACGACGGCCTTCAGCTCCTTGTAGGTGATCTCGACCGCCTCGGCGGCATCACGCGCCTGCCCCTTGGTCTCGGCGACGACGATGACGACGGCGTCGCCGACATAACGGACCCGGTCGAAGGCGAGTGGCGACCACGCTCCCATTTTCATCGGCGAGCCGTCCTTGGAGTGGATCATCCAGCCGCAGATGAGATTGCCGATGCCGTCGGCCTTGAGTTCCTTGCCGGTCAGCACGCCGATGACGCCGGGCATGCCTTGAGCCTTCTTCACATCGATCTTCTTGATCTGCGCATGCGCGTGCGGACTGCGCACAAAGGCGGCGTGCTTCATGCCGGGAACCACCATGTCGTCGACATAGCGGCCGGCGCCCGTGATGAACCGTTTGTCTTCCTTGCGCGCGACCCGAGCGCCAACACCTTCAATGCCCATCAGAAATTCCTCCGGAATTTATGGGAGTAGGGCAGTAGGGAGTAAGGGACTAGGGAAAAAGGGCCTCGTTGCGTTGGCCTTTTGCCCTACTCCCCTACTGCCCTACTCCCTTATTCCCTTGCCTAAGCAGCTTGTCTCGCCTTACCCTTGGACCCCTTCATCGTCGTCGATGCGGCGAGGATCGCCTTGACGATGTTGTGGTAGCCGGTGCAGCGGCAGATGTTGCCGTCGAGCTCGGCACGCACCGTCGCCTCGTCGAGCCCTTCGGGGTGGCGGCTGATCATGTCGGTCGCCGTCATGATCATGCCCGGCGTGCAGAAGCCGCATTGCAGCCCGTGATGTTCCTTGAAGGCGGCCTGCACCGGATGCAGGTCGGCGCCATTGGCCAGGCCCTCGATCGTCAGCACGGTGGAGCCGGAGGCCTGCACCGCGAGCATCGTACAGGATTTGACCGCCTTGCCATCGACGTGGACGACGCAGGCACCGCATTGCGAGGTGTCGCAACCGACATGCGTGCCGGTAAGGCCGAGATTTTCCCGCAGGAAGTGAACCAGAAGTGTTCGGTCCTCGGCAGCACCGCTGACCCGCTTTCCGTTCACCATCAACGAAACGTCCGACATGGTCCCTCCCTGGGTATCAACCTTGGTATCCACGCTGCCGACGCGGTATTCGCGCTTCGGTGGTGCATTATTCGTACAC
>NZ_RZOL01000115.1:0-15717 GCF_004022985.1 Mesorhizobium sp. M7A.F.Ca.ET.027.02.1.1
GACACGCCGGGCCCCGCATCCGACGAGGCGGCCATCGCTTCTGTCGAGGAGGCACCGAAGGCCCGCTCGTCGCGGCGCAAGCCGGCGGCGGCGAATGCGCCGGTCGAGCCGGTCGTGTCTTCGATCGTCGCGGAAGAGCCCGCGGCCAAGGCCGAGGACAAGACCGAGGACAAGCCGAAGCGCGGCGGCTGGTGGCAGCGGAAGGGCTTTTTCTAAGCCTTTCAATCGCATGAGCTAGTTCTTTGACAAAAAAATCCCGCGCCGTCTCGAAGACGGCGCGGGATTTTCTTATCTGGCGCTATGGCGGATCGCGAAGGCTACGGCGCGAAGATCGACCAGTTCATCATCCTGGCAAGCTTTTCCAGCGCGATCGACCCCAGCTTGGAGTTGCCGTTGGCATTGAGACCTGGCGACCAGACGGCAAGCGACGCCACGCCCGGCACGATGCCCAATATTCCGCCGCCGACGCCGCTCTTGCCGGGGATGCCGACGCGGAAGGCGAAATCGCCGGAGCCGTCATAATGGCCGCAGGTCAGCATCATGGCGCCGATGCGGCGTGCCCGTTCGGCCGACACCACGGAATGCCCGGTCGCCGGGTTCTTGCCGCCATTGGCGAGGAAGCGGCCGGCGAGCGCCAGTTGCCGGCAACTCATGGCGATGGCGCAATGGTGGAAGTAGACGCCCAGCGCCAGTTCCGGCGCATGGTGGAGATTGCCGAAGGATTTCATGTAGTTGGCAAGCGCGAAGTTGCGGTAGCCGGTGGCGCGCTCGGACGCCGCCACCTCGCGATCGATGATGATCGTCTCGTCGTCGGCGAGGAACTGGATGAAGCGCAGGATCTCGCCGATCGCCTCGCGTGGCTGGTGGCCGGCAAGCAGGATGTCGGAAATGACGATGGCGCCGGCATTGATGAACGGGTTGCGCGGAATGCCGTTCTCATGCTCGAGCTGCACGATCGAGTTGAACGGATTGCCTGACGGTTCGCGGCCGACCCGCTGCCACAGCGCGTCGCCGACATTGCCGAGCGCCAGTGTCAGGGTGAACACTTTCGAGATGCTCTGGATGGAAAAGGCCTGGTCGGCGTCCCCCGCCGTCAGCACGCGCCCGTCATTGGTAACCGCTGCGATGCCGAATTTCTTCGGATTGACCTTACCCAACTGCGGAATGTAGGAAGCGACGTCACCGCGATCGGTGCGATCGGCCATTTCGGCAGCGACTTCGGCCAATGCCTGATCAAGTTTGGAGGCCTGATCAAGTTTGTGGGCCTGATCAAGTTTGGGGGCCTGTTCGAGTTCCGGCATGGTGCTACCTCAACCAGCGTTCGATGCGCGCCATTGCCTCAACCATGTCGTCGTGGCTGCCGGCGTAGGAGAAACGCATCGTCCGGTGCCCGGCCTGAGTGTCGAAGTCTTGGCCGGGTGTTGCCGCGACATGCGCCTCGGCCAGCATCTTTCGCGCGAAGGCCATGCTGTCATTGCTATGCCTGGTGACGTCACAAAAGGCATAAAAGGCGCCGTCCATGGGCGCCGCCAGCGGAAAGCCGAGTTCCGGGAGGCGTTTCATCAAGAGTTCGCGATTCCAGGCATAGCGACCCTTGACCGCTTCCAGTTCCTCGGTCGCCCTGAACGCTTCGATCGCCGCGATCTGCGACAGTTCCGGCGGCGAGATGTAGAGGCTCTGGGCGACGCGCTCGACCGGCCGCACCAGTTCTTGCGGCAGCACCATCCAGCCGATGCGCCAGCCGGTCATGCAGTAATATTTGGAGAAGGAGTTGATCACGGTCACGTCGCCTCCATAGGCAAGCGCCGTGGTGTCGGGGGCGGCATAGGCGAGCCGGTGATAGATTTCGTCGGAGATGACGGCGATGCCGAGGTCTTGTGCCGTCCTCACCAGGGCCGCCAGTTCATCGGCCGGTATGACCGCGCCGGTTGGATTGGCGGGACTGGCGAAGAGAACGCCTTTCAGCGGCTTTTCACGATGCGCGGTCTCGAGATGGCCGGCATGCACGTAGGCGGCGTCGCCCAGCTCGATCTCGACCACCTCGATGCCGAGCGCGGCCATGATGTTGCGATAGGCGGGATAGCCGGGTGCCGCGATGGCGACGCGGTCACCCGGGTCGAACATCGCCAGGAAGGCGAGGTTGAAGGCGGCCGACGATCCAGTGGTTACCGCGATCCGGCCGGGCTCGATATCAAGCCCGTAGTGATCGGCGTAGTGTCCGGCGATCGCCTTGCGCAAACCTGCCAGTCCCAGCGCGTCGGTGTAGCCGATGCGCCCGTCCTGCAGCGCCTTGGCGGCTGCGGCGCGAACCAGAACCGGTGCGGGATCGGAGGGCTGGCCGACGGCCATCGAAACAACCGGCACGCCCTGGGACTTCAGCCGGTTTGCCTCTGCTAGAATGTCCATCGCATGGAAGGGCTCGACATTGCCACGACGTGAGAGCGAAACCACCATTTGACCAGTATTCCCGATGACTGACGGCGCCAGGCACTGGCGCATGTGCCGCACAAATGCCCGATTGATGTGAGGATCACAAGTTGAGGAAGTTTCCGGCGCCGACTTTTCATCTTTCGCCCGCTCGTCTACCAGTGGAGCCATCATGTTGAGCCGACCCAGATCGACGATTGCCCAGGCAGCGCGCGTCTTCGCGACGCTTTCGCTTGGCGTTGCCGTTGCAATGGCGAGTTCGGTCAGCGCCTTTGCCCAGAACGTGCCGGTGGTGCGCGACGCCGAGATCGAGGCGCTGGTTCGCGATTACGCGCGGCCGATCTTCAGGGCGGCTGGCCTGGCGAATGACGGCATCGACATCGTTCTGGTCAACGACCAGAGTTTCAACGCCTTCGTCACCGGGCGCCGGCTGTTCATCAACACCGGCGCGCTGATGACGGCTGAAACGCCCAACGAGATCATCGGCGTCATCGCCCACGAAGCCGGTCATATCGCCGGCGGCCACCAGCAGAAACTCCGCGACCAGCTTGAACGCGCCAAGACGATGGCCATCATCGCGACGCTGCTGGGTGCCGGTGCCATGGTCGCCGGCGCGACAACCAATAGCCGCGGCCTTGCCGGTGCGGGCATGGGCGTGGCCGCCGGTGGCGGCGAGATGGCACAGCGCAGCATCCTCGCCTACCAGCGCACCGAGGAGATGACGGCCGACCGCTCGGCGATCACCTATCTCAACGCCACCGGCCAGTCCGGCATGGGCATGCTGAAGACGTTTCACCGCTTCCAGACTGCGCTGTCGCTCTCGGGCGCGCAAGTCGATCCCTACCGGATCAGCCATCCGATGCCGCGGGATCGTATCTCCAATCTCGAAGTGCTGGTGAAACAGAGCCCCAATGTCGACAGGCCGGACCCGCCCGCGCTGCAGCAGCGCCATGACATGGTGCGGGTGAAGATCGCCGTCTACATGGAAGGCCAGGCGGCTGCGTCGCGGCTGATGCGAAAGATGCAAGGGACCCTCGCCGCGCTATATGGCGACGCCCAGTCGACCTACCTGTTCGGCAACATCGCCGCCGCGCTCGCCAAGACCAATGCACTGATCAAGGCGCAGCCCAAGAACGCTTACTTCCAGGAACTGCGCGGCGACATCCTGATGAAGGCAAACAAACCCAAGGAAGCCGCGGACGCCTACGCCAAGGCGGTCAGCCTCGATTCGGCGCGGTCCGGTCTGCTGCCGGTGTCCATGGGCCAGGCGCTGATGGCCGTCGGCAAGCCCGACTCCCTCAAAAAAGCCGTCGTGCAGATCAACAACGGCCTCGGGCGCGACAAGGAAAATTCAGCCGGGTATCGCTATCTGGCACAGGCCTACGGTGAGTTAGGTGACATACCGGGCGCTGAACTTGCCACCGCCGAAAGCCATTTCTATTCCGGCAACTACAAGGATGCGAAGATTTTCGCCATGCGGGCGCAGCAGCAGATGAAACGCGGCGAGCCTCGCTGGCTTCGCGCCCAGGATATCATAAACTACAAGCCGTCAACCAAGATCAAGTGAACCTTCCGGCCGCGCGCCACGACATAGCCAGACCGGAAAACAGGTAGAAGGAACAGGAACGATGAAAAAGGCACTGCTGCTGGGCACCACGGGGGTTGCGGTCGCACTGGCCATGCTGGCTTTCGGATTCGTTGCCGGAAACCCGCAGATCGCCAAGGCCGGCACCGCACAGCCGGTCGAGACCACGGCGGCCGATACCAAGATCGACCGCACCGAGGTCGAAGGCATCATCCGCGACTATTTGTTGAAAAACCCGGAAGTCCTCCTGGAGGTCCAGGATGCGCTTGAGGCCAAGCAGAAGGAAGAGCAGCGCATCGCTCATCTCGGCGTGATCAAGAATGCCAAGGACCAGATCTTCAACTCCGCCTTTGACGGCGTCGTCGGCAATCCGAACGGCAAGGTCACCATCGTCGAGTTCTACGACTATAATTGCGGCTTCTGCAAACGCGCCATCGACGACATGCAGGCGTTGACCAAGACCGATCCGGACCTGCGTTTCGTGCTCAAGGAATTCCCCATCCTCGGACCGGATTCGCAGAAGGCGAGCGTGGTCTCGATGGCGTTCCACCTGATGCACCCGGAAAAGTACGGCGAGTTCCACAATGCGTTGCTCGGCGGCCAGGGACGCGCCACCGAGGCGGCGGCCATCAAGGTCGCGCTGTCGCTCGGCGCCGACGAAGCGGCGCTGCGCGAGAAGATGAAGGACCCGACAATCAACGAGGCCCTCGCCAAGACCTACGATCTTGCCAACAAGCTGGCGATCACCGGAACGCCGTCCTATGTCGTCGGCAACGAGGTGGTGTTCGGAGCACTCGGGCAGGAAGTGCTGGCAGAAAAGATCGAGGCGGCGAAAGCCGCGCTCTGATCTTGCTCGCCAGCTATTTCTCACGGGCACATTTCCGCCTGTTGTGGACAGTGAAAGAACGCACTTGCGCTCTTTCCGCGGGCGGCTATGCCCATTATAGAGGGCCCAGCGCGCCGGCTTGATGACGGCGCCGGGAAAGGTCGGCTTTTTGAAAACGGTTTTCGTCCTGAACGGTCCCAATCTAAACGCGCTCGGCAAGCGCGAGCCGGGCATCTATGGCGGCAAGACGCTTGCCGCGATCGCCGACGACTGCAAGCAGGCAGGCACGGCGCTGGGGTTCGAGATCGATTTCCGCCAGTCGAACCATGAGGGCGACCTTGTCGACTGGATTCAGGAAGCTGGCGACAAGGCTGTCGGCATCGTCATCAATCCGGGCGCCTACAGCCACACCTCGATTGCCATCCACGACGCCATTCGCGCCGTCGCACCGTTGCCGGTGGCCGAAGTTCATCTTTCCAACATCCATGCGCGGGAACCATTCCGCCACGTCTCCATGGTCGCGCCGGTCGCCGTCGGCATGATCTGTGGCTTTGGGCCGCTCGGCTATACGCTGGCGCTACAGGCGCTGGCCGCACGCCTATGACCGGCCAACAAACAGAAGGCTCGAAAATGTCGATAAAGAAGACCGGTGTTGACCAGCAACTGATCCGCGATCTGGCGGGCATACTGAACGACACCAACCTCACCGAGATCGAGGTTGAACTGGGCGACCTGAAGGTGCGCGTCTCGCGGCAGGCGCCGGCTGTTCATGCAATCGCGGCGCCGCAGCAAGCCTATGCGCCGGCAGCAGCGCAAGCTGCCTCCGTAGCTCTGCCCGTTGTGGCAGATATTTCCAAGAACGCAGTCACCTCGCCGATGGTCGGCACCGCCTACCTGGCGCCGTCGCCGGACGCCAAGGCATTCATCGAAGTCGGCCAGAAGGTCAAGGAAGGCCAGACTTTGCTGATCATCGAAGCAATGAAGACGATGAACCAGATCCCCTCGCCACGCGCCGGCACGGTGACCGCGATCCTTTTCGAGGATTCGCAGCCGGTCGAATATGGCATGCCGCTCGTCGTGATCGAATAGAGCGGGCCTGATGTTTCAGAAGATCCTCATCGCCAATCGCGGCGAAATCGCCCTCCGGGTGCTGCGCGCCTGCAAGGAACTCGGCATCCAGACGGTGGTGGTGCATTCGACCGCCGATGCCGACGCCATGCATGTGCGGCTCGCGGACGAGAGCGTCTGCATCGGTCCGCCGCCATCGCGCGACAGCTATCTCAACATCCATCAGATCGTTGCGGCCTGCGAAATCACCGGCGCCGACGCCGTGCATCCGGGTTACGGCTTCCTGTCGGAGAACGCCAAGTTCGCCGACATACTGGCCGCGCACAACATCACCTTCATCGGTCCGTCCGGCGACCATATCCGCATCATGGGCGACAAGATCGAGGCCAAGCGAACCGCCAAGCGCCTCGGCATTCCGGTTGTGCCCGGTTCGGACGGCGCTGTCACCGATCAGAAGGAAGCCAGGCGCATTGCCGCCGAGATCGGCTATCCCGTGATCATCAAGGCATCGGCCGGCGGTGGCGGACGCGGCATGAAGGTCGCCCTCACCGAGGCTGACCTGGAGGTCGCCCTGCAGACGGCGAGCACGGAAGCCGGTGCGGCGTTCGGCGACGATGCCGTTTATATCGAAAAATACCTGGAAAAGCCGCGCCATATCGAAGTCCAGGTGTTTGGTGACGGCTTTGGCCGCGGCGTGCATTTCGGCGAGCGCGACTGTTCCTTGCAGCGCCGCCACCAGAAGGTCTGGGAAGAGGCGCCCTCGCCCGCCCTCAATGCCGAAGAGCGCGCCCGCATCGGCGGCATCTGCGCCAAGGCGATCGCCGACCTCGGCTATTCCGGCGCCGGCACGATCGAGTTCCTCTACGAGAATGGCGAGTTCTACTTCATCGAGATGAACACGCGCCTGCAGGTCGAGCATCCGGTGACGGAAGCGATCACCGGCATCGATCTCGTCCACGAGCAGATCCGCGTCGCCTCCGGTGGCGGCCTCTCGGTGAAGCAGGAGGACATCAAGTTCAACGGCCACGCCATCGAATGCCGCATCAACGCCGAGGACCCGCGCACCTTCACCCCCTCGCCCGGTACGATCACCCATTTCCACACACCGGGTGGTCTCGGCATCCGCGTCGATTCCGGCGTCTATTCCGGCTACAAGATCCCGCCCTATTACGACAGCCTGATCGGCAAGCTGATCGTGCATGGGCGTAATCGCGTCGAGTGCATGATGCGCTTGCGCCGCGCCCTGGACGAGTTCGTCGTCGACGGCATCAAGACGACGTTGCCGCTGTTTCGCGATCTCGTCGGCAATGCCGACATCGCCAATGGCGATTATGACATCCACTGGCTGGAAAAATACCTGGCCAAGGAAGAGTAGCGCGGAGACGCGATGACCCGCCCCTACGCGCCCGGCTATCGCATCCCCACCGACCTTCTGCTCAAGGCCTACGCCTCGGGCGTCTTCCCGATGGCCGAAAGTGCCGGCGACCCGGAGGTGTTCTGGGTGCGGCCGGAGACGCGCGGCATCATTCCGCTCGATGGTTTTCACGCGCCGAAAAGCCTCAGGAAAACGATCAAGAAGAACCCCTTCGACATCCGTTTCGATTTCGATTTCGAAGCGACCATCGACGGCTGCGCCGAAAAGCGCGTGGAACGGCGCTCGACCTGGATCAATGCGCCGATCCGCGAAGCCTATGTCGAGTTGCATCGGATAGGCCATTGTCATTCGGTCGAGGCGTGGCGCGAGGACCGACTGGTCGGTGGCCTCTATGGCGTGTCGCTCGGCCGGGTGTTTTTTGGCGAGAGCATGTTCGCCAGGGAGACGGACGCTTCCAAGACCTGCCTTTTCTATCTCGTCGAGCGCTTGAAGGCACGCGGCTTCGCGCTGCTCGATACGCAGTTCACCACCGAGCACCTCAAGCGCTTCGGCGCCGTCGACGTGCCGCGCGGCAAATATGAAAAGTTGCTGGCCGACGCGCTGAAGGGCGAGGCCGTATTCTATCCCTGAAGATTGAGCCTACTTCCCAGTGGCGGCTTCCAATGGCGTCTGCGAATGGAACATCATCTTCCAGCCATTGACGCGATGGACATAGCCGGTGCTGACCAGCGCGGCGTAAGGTTCGCCGTTCTCGCGTGTCGCATGTGCCTCGTAGGTCAGCATGATGATGTCGCTGCCCGGCTCGATAATACCCTTGAGGTCGATTTTCAGGTCGCGCCAGCGGTTGGGCTTGGTTGCGGTCTTGGCGAGATCCGCATTGTCCATCGCCTGTGCCATCTGCGGAAACGCCACCAGGCATTCGGTGTCGACATTGGCCGCATAGTAGGCCGCGTCGCCCGTCCAGAATCCCTTTTCAAGTTCCAGCAACTCTGCCTTGCCGGCCGTGATCCGCTTGCTGTCTGACATCGGAAAATCCTCCCTGCGCATAAATGCGCGCTCATCCGTGCCCCAACGTATGGTGGCAGGGACGGTTCCGGAGGATCAGTTGGTGTCGGTCGTATCGGGGTCCGAAGCGTCCGGCTCCGTCACGCCAGGCTCTGTCACGTCCGGAGCAATCGCGGCTTTCGGTTTGGCCGCGGCGGGCTTGGGCGCCTCGGCTTTGGTCGAGTCTGCCTTGGCGCCATCGGGCGCCGGCACATCCGACTTCTGCTTGCAAGCCTTCAGCCAGACGTCATAGACGGCATGCTCGACGGCATTGAGGCCGGGGCTTTCGGCAAACATCCAGCCGGTGAAGATGCGGCGGATCTTGCGGTCCAGCGTGATCTCGTCGACCTCGACGAAGGAATCTGTCTTCGGCTCTTCGGTCTGTGGCCGCGAATAGCAGACGCGCGGCGTCACCTGCAAAGCACCGAACTGCACCGTCTCGTCGATATAGACATCGAAGGTGATGATGCGGCCGGTGATCTTGTCGATCCCGGCAAACTCGGCAACGGCATTGGTGACCCGGTCCGCTCCCGCGGGCGGCGCCGGCGCGGGTGCCGCGGGCTCAGGCGAAGCGGCGAAGGCCACGGTGCTGACGGCAAGACCGGCGGCTAACGCCAGACTAGCCGATATTGAGTAAGAAAAGCTCATGCAAAGATACCGGTGGTTCGCGCCCGGGTGATTCTGTCGATCGCCAAGGCTAGTCGCCGTTTTCTGATCAGCAAGCAGCTAAACACCAATTGTGGCGATAAAGGACCGGCTTGCACCCTGTCGCTACGACCCGGGTGTCCAGGCATCGTAGTCGCCGGTGACCTGCGGGCGGTGCTGATTGGTCAGCACCGAGCCCTTCGGGCGATAGGCCGCCGGGCTGCCGGTCAGATTGGGCTGATGCGGCTTTTGCCAGTCGCGCGGCTTGTAGTCCTCGCTGGACGGCGCGACGTCGACACGGTGGTGCATCCAGCCGTGCCAGCCGGGCGGTATCGCCGAAGCTTCCGAATAATTGCGGTAGATGACCCAGCGGCGCGTGCGGCCTTCCGAATCGATGCCGCCTTCGTAATAGAAATTGCCGGTCTCGTCCTGGCCGACCTTCTTGCCGTACCGCCAGGTATGCAGGCGGGTTCCTATCGTCTGGCTGTTCCACCAGGTGAAAAACTGCGTAAGGAAAGTCTTCATTTCAAAACCCTCGCGCCGGCAGCGCCCGTTTTCCTGCTTATGGCGTCAGGCCTTGCCGAAGGCAAGGCTTTTGCCACGGCGTGCGCGCAAATGGCTTGCCTGAAGCCCGACACAAGCCTGTGATCCTCCCGGTCGCTGCATGCACGCTTGCCAAGCCTTTGCGGTATTTCTAAAGCTCTGCGCGCCCATGCCTGCATCCAGCCCGGCTTGAGGCCAAGGAGGTGACGATTGGCCACGGAATTGCCGACCACCGACATTCGCATCAGCGCCGAGGCGATTCGCCACCGCAAGGGCGGCACGCCGATCGTTTGCCTGACCGCTTATACCTATCCCATCGCCCGTCTGCTCGATCGCCATGTTGACCTGCTTCTGGTCGGCGACAGTGTCGCCATGGTCCTGCATGGCCACAAGACGACGCTGGGCGCCTCGCTGGAGATGATGATCGCACATGGGCAGGCCGTGATGCGCGGCTCGGCCAGAGCCTGCGTCGTCGTCGACCTGCCGGCCGGCACCTATGAGGCAACGGCAGCGCAAGCCGTCGCCTCGGCGCGGCGGGTCGTCGACGAAACCGGCTGCCAAGCGGTGAAGCTCGAAGGCGGCGTCGACATGGTCAGCCAGATCGAGGCCATCGTCGCCGCCGGGATTCCGGTGATGGGACATATCGGCCTGCAGCCGCAATCGGTCGAGAAGGACGGCGGCTACAAGATCAAGGGCCGCACCGAGGAGGCTGTTGCGGCATTGCTTCGCGATGCGCTCGCCGTCGAGAATGCCGGCGCTTTCTCGGTGGTCATCGAAGGCACGGTCGAGAGGGTCGCCGCCGATATCAGCCGCCGCCTCGCCATTCCGACCATCGGCATCGGTGCCAGCGGTGAATGCGACGGCCAGATCCTGGTCATCGACGACATGGTCGGGCTGACCGTCGATCGCGTGCCGAAATTCGTCAAGGAATACGCCGACCTGCGCAGCGTGATCTCGCATGCAGCGGAAACCTATGCAGCCGAGGTGCGGGGCCGGACATTCCCCGGCCCCGGCCATGTCTTTTCGGCGACAAACAGCAGGGACGACACATGAGCCAACCCGTCGTCGTCGACAGCGTAGCCGCACTTCGCGCGCAAATCCGGGACTGGCGGCGCGACGGCCTTCGTGTCGCCATGGTGCCGACCATGGGTGCTTTGCATGACGGGCACATCTCGCTGGTCAGGATCGCGCTCCAAAAAGCCGAGCGCTGCGTCGTGTCGATTTTCGTCAATCCGACGCAGTTCGCGCCGAGCGAAGACCTCGACAAGTACCCGCGCCAACTCGCCCGCGACCTCGACCAACTGGGCGCGGCAAAGGCCGACCTTGCCTTCACACCGACGGTTGGCGAGATGTATCCCGCCGGCTTCGCCACGAAAATCTCGGTCGGCGGCCCCTCCGGCGGGGTCGAATCGGACTTTCGGCCGACCTTTTTCGACGGTGTCGCCACCGTGGTGGCAAAGCTCCTCCTGCAGGCAACGCCCGACTGTGCGGTCTTCGGCGAGAAGGACTACCAGCAGCTTTGCGTGGTGAGGCAGCTCTGCCGCGACCTCGACCTGCCTGTCGAGATCATCGGCGCACCGACGATCCGCGACGCGCATGGTCTCGCCATGTCGTCACGCAACGCCTATCTCGATGAGGCCGAACTGAAGATCGCCCGCCAACTCAACGTCATATTGCGCAATACGGCTGCGGCGCTGGCGGCAGGCGCCGGCCAAAGCGACGCAACCGAAGAGGCCGGCCGCGCCCTCATCGCCGCCGGCTTTAAGAAGGTCGACTATGTCGAGGTACGCCAAAGCCTGACGCTTGCGCCATGGCGCGGAAACCGCGAAGGGCGTCTTCTCGCGGCAGCATGGCTCGGCAAGACCAGACTGATCGACAATGTGGAGGTTCCCGCTGTCTAGCGCGAAGGCTCGATCCTTCGGCCAGACAGACACGAGCCGACCACAGTCGATGGTCCCGTACTCTTTGGGGCGTATCGCGGCGGATTGCTGCCGCGCCTAGCTCTCGCTCTTTTGTCCGCCGGCCCTGACGATCAGGTGTCCCGCCACGATCCCAACCACCCCGGCAAGGGCTTTCACCAATGCATCGATGAGGCGTGCATGGCGACCGGGATCAATGAGCTGAAGCAGTTCCAGCATGCCGGCGGTCACAGCCACGAAGATCACGACCTGATACAGTCGATTGGGGAAGCCGATCGCCAGGGCGAAGCCCAGCAGGACATAAGCCAAGGCACGCTCGACATTCGCTTCAGCGAGGTGCGGCCGCATCTGGATCGGCGACAAGGTCGCGAAAATGATGATGGCGAGCAGCGCCAGCGCTGTAATGCGGGACAGTTTGGTCATGCCCTTGCATATCCGTCGTGAGCCGGCACAGCAAACGCCGCGATGACGCATGGCCGGGTCGCTCTATTCATCATTCATCCCGGTGGCAATCTATCCGAGCGACTTCTCGAAACTCAGCGTCGTCGGCCTTGCGGTATCACGGGACTCCTCCGCGGCACTGACAGGAAAGAACCCTTTCGACCGATAGAAGGCGATGGCGCCGCCATTGGCCTCCTCGACCTCGACGCGCAGCGTTCGCGCTTCCGGGAAACTGGCCTCGACCTCGTCGAGCAGTGCCTGCCCGATCCCACGCCTTTGGCAGTCCGGATGGACGTAGAGCTGGTTCAGCAGGATGATTTTCGCATCGGCGGTGGCGGCGGCGAAAGCCATGCCGCCGATCCGCTTGCCATCATCGGCCACCAGGAATTCCGAATTCGGCCGCGTCAGCCGCGAGCGGAGCGAAGCAATCGAGTGCCATTCGTCGGTGATCTCGGTGACTTTGGCAGCGCCATAAATGGCGTCATAGGTCGCATGCCACGTTTCCACCAGCAGCGTCCGCACAGCGACAAGGTCGCGTTCACCTGCGGTGCGGACGAACACGGCGCTACTCGATGCCCAGCTTGGCCTTGACGAGGTCGTTGACGGCTTGCGGGTTGGCCTTGCCGCCGGTCGCCTTCATCACCTGGCCGACGAACCAGCCGGCCATGCTCGGCTTGGCGCGCGCCTGTTCGACCTTGTCGGGGTTGGCGGCAATAACGTCGTCGACGGCCTTCTCGATGGCGCCGGTGTCGGTGACCTGCTTCATGCCACGGCTCTCGACCAGTTGGCGAGGGTCGCCGCCCTCATTCCAGACGATCTCGAACAGGTCCTTGGCGATCTTGCCGGAGATGGTGCCATCCTTGATCAGATCGATGACCGCACCGAGCTGCTCGGGCGAAACCGGAGCGTTTTCAATGTCTTTTCCGGCCTTGTTCAATTGCCCGAGCAGATCGTTGATGACCCAATTGGCGGCAAGCTTGCCGTCGCGGCCGGCGGCCACCTTTTCGAAATAGTCGGCGATCGGCTTTTCCGAAACCAGGATCGAGGCGTCATAGACGGACAGGCCGAGCGACGCGATCAGCCGCGCCTTCTTGTCGTCCGGCAGTTCCGGCAATTCCTTGGCCAGCGCATCGACATAGGCCTGGTCGAATTCCAGCGGCAAGAGGTCGGGATCGGGGAAGTAGCGGTAATCATGCGCCTCTTCCTTGGAGCGCATCGAACGTGTCTCGCCCTTGACGGCGTCGAACAGCCGCGTCTCCTGGTCGATCTTGCCGCCATCCTCGAGGATGGCGATCTGCCTGCGCGCCTCGTAGTCGATCGCCTGGCCGATGAAGCGGATCGAGTTGACGTTCTTGATCTCGCAGCGCGTGCCGAACTCGCCGCCCGGCCTGCGCACCGAAACGTTGACGTCGGCGCGCATCGAACCTTCGTCCATGTTGCCGTCGCAGGTGCCGAGATAGCGCACGATGGTGCGCAGCTTGGTGACATAAGCCTTGGCCTCGTCGGCCGAGCGCATGTCCGGCTTGGAGACGATCTCCATCAGCGCCACGCCGGAGCGGTTGAGATCGACATAGGACATGGTCGCATGCTGGTCGTGCATCGACTTGCCGGCATCCTGCTCCAGATGCAGCCGCTCGATTCCGACCTCGATGTCCTCGAATTCGCCCTGGCGGTCCGGGCCGACCGAAACGATCACCGTGCCTTCGCCGACGATCGGCTGCTTGAACTGCGAGATCTGGTAGCCCTGCGGCAGGTCGGGATAAAAGTAGTTCTTCCGATCGAAGACCGACTTGTGGTTGATCTGCGCCTTCAGCCCCAGGCCGGTGCGGATCGCCTGCTTGACGCATTCCTCGTTGATGACCGGCAGCATGCCCGGCATCGCCGCATCGACCAGGCTGACATTGGCGTTGGGCGGCGCGCCGAAGGCCGTCGAGGCGCCCGAAAACAGCTTTGCTTCCGACGTGACCTGCGCATGGACCTCGAGGCCGATGACGATCTCCCAGTCGCCGGTGGCACCGGAAACAAGGCGCTTGGCGTCGGGTGTGCGGGTGTCGATGAGGGACATTGTGGCCTGCGTATTGGAACTCGGATTATGCATTTACGCATATTTTGGTTTGCAACCTCGCTAGTGCAAACCGCTTCGCGAGACAAGCGCCCAAAAAACACAAGCGGAAAGCCACGGACTGGCCTTCTCAGCCGCTTTCGCCTATAGGACGTCCATTCCAATGGAGAGTGGATGTCCACTTACGCTCAGTCCCGGTAAGGCCCTGACCTCTTGGCGAGGCAGGGCAGAAAACCTGAAACCCCGTGCCGCGAAGCTTCGCGGCGGCGGCATTTTTTGTTTTCCCGGAAAACTCTCACATGGATATTTCGCGCACTGAACAGCGCATCCTGCACCTGCTCGCGCAGGGCGGACGCATTGAAATCGAAAAGAACGACAAGAAGCGGATCGCCTCCGTCAAATGCCTGACCCGCGACGGCTGGCACTATCCGGACGTCGATCTCGACCTGTTTCGAAAGCTGAAGCGGAAGAAGGCGGTTTCTTCGTCGGGAGGCGGCCCCTACCGCATCACCCGGCGCGGGCTCGCACTCGTCCGCTCCGAACTCGACAACAGGTAGCCCGCGGTTCCGCCGGTCGGTTCTCCGGCCGGCGGTTCGCCTCACCGTTCAGGCAGTGGCGATATAGGCCCTGATCTGGTCGGCCTCGCGCTCGACATCCTCGATGCGGCGCTTGACCACGTCGCCGATGGACACGATGCCATCGAGCATGCCGTCCTTTTCCACCGGCAGATGGCGGAAACGGCCGCGGGTCATAATCTCCATCACCTCGTTGACGGTGTGATTTTCGTTGCAGATCTTCACCTTCGGCGTCATCGCCGAACGCACCGCGATATCGAGCGCGGCTCCACCTTCCCGGGCGACAACCCGGACGATGTCGCGCTCTGACAGGATGCCGACGATCTTGCGATCGCCATTGGTGATGACCAGCGCACCGATCTTGTGCTCTGCCAGGATGCGGATGGCTTCGCTCAGCTTTTCGTTCGGCCCGAGCGTCAACACGTCATGGCCTTTTCTCTCGAGAATTGCCTTCACCGTCATGGCGTCCTCCTCTGCTTTGCCTGCCGGTTCCTGCCCTGACCGGCCTTCACGTAAGAGTGAACATCGTGCGCCGTGATCGGTTGCATTTCAAGTGCGGTGGTCAGTCGTTTCCCACTCGGGCGCCTGCCATCGCCTGTCGAACCAGCGCAGGCCGAAGAAGCCCGCGACAAAGCCGCCAATATGAGCCTCCCAGGCGATCTGACCATCTACCCCTGGGGCAAACCCGAGCAGGCCGGTGGCGAGATTGATGACCATCCACATGGCGAGGAAGATCACGACACCGCGCAGGCGCAATACGAATGCGATCGGCAGCACAGGGCCGGCGAAGGCGGCCTTGCCGGCCGAACGGTCGGTGCGGAAGCCGAAACGCGCCGCAGCCCCCATCATGCCCGATATTGCACCGGAAGCCCCGACCAGCGGCGCCTCACCATAAGGATGCATCGCCCAGAAAAGCGCGACCGAAGCCAACCCGGTTGCGGCAAAAAACAGCGCGAACCACAGCGTTCCCAGACGGTTTGCCAATGGTGAACCAAACGCGGCGAGCCACACCATGTTGATGGCGATGTGGGCAAAGCCGCCATGCATGAAGGCATAGGTGAAGGGCCGCGAAAACAGGAACCAGTCGAAGCCGTATTGCCCGGTGTAGAGAACGGGGATGAAGGCCCCGTCATACAGCAATGTCATCTGCTGGGATTCGCTCAACACATATTGCTGCAACAGGTAGACGACGACGCAGATGCCGATC